>NZ_JBIUCG010000014.1:0-256998 GCF_044548645.1 Nocardia sp. NPDC051929
CAAAAGCCTCGGCTGGAAGACGCCCGCTGAAGCCTTCACCGAGCAGCTACGATCGCTCCAACAAACCGGTGTTGCGACGACCGATTGAATACGGCTTGCGACCCGCGGTCGGAGTGCAGGCTGCAGCCGGCCACTTCACCGCGGCGGGCCACCGCGCTGTTGAGCGCGCGAACTGCCAGCGCCGACGCTGGTACACCACTCTGCCGGACGCAACCTTCAAATCCTGTCAGCCCGACATAGAAAAACCCCTTCCGACCAGCCTCGGAAGGGGTTTTCTTGTTCATCAGCATGGGACCGGATTCGACCCGAGCCAGTCAAAATCTCATACTTTCGCCTTCATCGCCGCGGGCCCAGCGTTCCAGGAGGTCCCGATTGTCCGGAACGGTCTCCGGGACATCGATGTAGTGCGTCTTGGCCACCGCGCGAGTGTTGCCGAGCTGGCGGGCGGCGCGTTCGGGATCGCCGTAGGCGTGGTCGACCGCGGTGGCCGCGCCTTTGCGGAACGTACGCTGGGTCACCCACGCGAAGTTCTCGCCACGGGCCGCGCGCCAGGTGCGGCCGAAGTTGTTCGGGTTGCGCAGCGACCCGTTTCGGGCCGGAGACAGCAGCCCCAGCGGGTTGGGACGGTCGCCTACTTCCAGGTCCTTGATCGCCTCCCGGACCGCCTCGACGGTGTGGGGGGCAGCAGGATGCGCCGCCACCCGTAATGTTCCATTGCTCGCCTTGGCCGCTGCGTCACTTCGGTGGGCCGGGTTCAAAATCCGCCCCCCGCAGAACCCCTACCTGCCGCTCATACGAGACAGAACTTATGAGATGCGCTCGCCCAGGAGTATGCGCGGAGCACAGCGTCTTGAGTCCCTTGGTGCCGAGACGGACTCCGGGACCGTCGAAGCGACACGATCCGGACACGATGCGCGATCGGTGAACTGCGCGTACGCGCGCGAGATCGGTGACGTGCAGAACCGATCGGTTAATGAACAGATAATGCCTCCGCGCTGGCCACCGAAGCCTTGCAAGCATTCACTTCGATTCGATCACTGTTGAAGGCGCTGTATTGCACCACTTCTCGACGTGAGTGACGAACTGACGGGACCCCGTTGGTCGGTCCGGGTGGGGACATGTGGTTATGGGGTCAAGTAGGAACGCACGACATCTGCTGGGTTCGAAGGTCCGCAATACGAGCAGATCACCGCGGCCCTCGTTGGGGCACGGGTCGTGATCGAGGACCGTGGGGTGGACACGGTCGCGGTGTATCGAGCGGCCATCGTCGGCAGTGAGGACGCCACCGATGCGCAGCCCGGCCGCCACCCGGCGTAGTGCTCTTGCGATCAGGGGCCGCCGATTCGGCACCGATGGACGGGCGGCGGGTGAAGGTCAGTTGAGGCGGAGGATGCCCACGCCGGTATCGGTGAAGCCACAAGCGCCGCGATAGAAACTGTCGAGGTAAGGTTCGTAGTCGACGTGCAGCCACTCGAGGCCAGCAGCACGGAGGTCATCGATCAAGGCGGCAACGATCGTGGTTCCGACGCCCTGACGCTGGTGATCGAGAGCAACCGCCGTGTCCAGAAGGAACGCGTGTCGTCCACCGTCCCAGACCGCGTGCACGAAGCCGACCAGCCGGTCTTCAGCAAAGGCGCCGACCCAGGACTTGCTGTGCCGCTCCAGCCGTGCCCGCCAGGGGTCGACCGAAAAATCTCCGCCGAACGCTTCCGTGTGCAGGCGCGACACCGCCTCGTCGTCGACGAGAAAGCGGATACGAAGCTCGGTCGTCATCTAACACCTTCCGGCTCAACAGATCTCACGCAGCAACCATCACCAGCATGGCACACCACCGTGCGCTGTCGGATCCGGCAGGCCGCCCAACACTTCGGCGATCGCCGAAACTACCCGGGGCGCGGCTCGTCCCGGCGGATACGGATTCGCCGACCGCACCATTTCCTCGTACCCGACCTCGTCCGACAGCACGCTGAGCACCGACTCGACCACTCGCTCCGCCTCGGTGCCGACCAACCTCCCGGATCCCCCGGTCAGAACCTCGGGACGTTCGGTGCTCTCACGCAATACGAATAACGGCTTTCCCAGGCTCGACGCCTCCTCCTGCACGCCCCCGGAGTCGGTGAGGACAGCTTTGGAACGCGCCATGAGGTGCGCGAATTCGACATATCCCATGGGTTCGGTCAGTATCACATTCTTGACTTCGCCCAGCAAAGCGGTCAAGGGGGCACGAACAATCGGGTTGGCATGCAGAGGCAGAACGAATACGTGATCCGGAAGTCGGCTCGCCAACATGCGGACGGCCCCGCCGATCCCGATGATGCCCTCTCCCCAATTCTCCCGCCGGTGGGTGGTTATCGTCACGAGATCAGGCGCGGCACCACAGACTTCTGCTACAGCCGGATCGGAGAACGAGGCCGACTGCTCGAGCGCATCCGAGAGTGCGTCGACGACGGTGTTTCCGACGACCCGAATCTTTTTCTGGGCAACGCCTTCCGCCAGTAGATTGTTCTGCGCCTGGACGGTCGTCGCAAGGTGCAACGAGGCGAGTTGACCGAGCAACCGACGGTTTCCTTCTTCGGGAAACGGTGACGCCATGTCCCCGGTGCGCAGTCCGGCTTCGAGGTGCACCAACGGTATCGCGCAATTGAAGGCGGAGACGCCGCCGGCAGCTGCGCTCGAGGTGTCGCCCTGCACGAGGAGCACGTCCGGGTCCAGTTGTTTCAGCAGCGGATCCAGCCTCGACAGCACCTTCGACATGATCATGTTCGGTGACTGACCGGGCTCGAATACATCCAGATCGTGCGCCGCCACGTCATCGAGCGAGGTCCCCGTGTGTGCGAGCATGCCTCGATGCTGCCCGGTCGAGATCACGAGGCAATCTGTGGACGAACAGCTTCGCAGCGCTCGCACAACCGGGGCCACCTTGATTGCTTCCGGCCGCGTTCCATAGAGCACGGCGATACGTCGAGCCGACATTCCTTTTCCCCCGATGTGTTCTTCCCATAGGTACAGCCCGTGCTCCCGCGCTCGACACGCGACATATGGCTACCGCACGGCTACTGGATATCAGTTGGTAATCCGCTTTCCGGGCGAGCCGCCTGAATCCGCTCATCCAAGCCGTGCAACGTGCGTGCGGAGAGCACCGCGCCGGCGGTGAATTCGATCTCGAAACGTCCCTCCACGAACTCGCTGATCAACTCGGCCCCGTACGCATCGAGCCCCTTTTCGATGAGACTGTCGTTCCGGTGCACCCGGTTGCCGAGCACAGCGGTCACCACATCGCCGAGCTCCACCATCGCCTCGGCGGTGGGGTCGGCCGGGCTCCCTCCTCCGGTATGGCGGCGGAGCAACCCGAGACGGTCGATCTTCCCGCTCGGAAGTCGTGGCCACTCCGCGACGCCGACCACACTATTCGGGACGTGCGCGGGCCCGAGGCGGGCCAGAACCTCCCTGCGGATGAGCTCCGCGTCGATCGGCAGAGCGAACGCGACGAACACCGCGAGGCGTGGACCACGCGGCCCGCGGTCCACGAGAACGACGCAACTCGTGTCCGGATACAGCCCCTCGACCAGATTCGCGACGGCGTCCGTGTCGACCCATACCCCGTTTCTCTTCAGCCGGTTGTCCAAACGCCCAAGGACGGTCAACCCGCCGTTGCGCTCGTCGACCACCCCGAGATCGCTCGTTTCGTAACGCATCGAACGGCTCATAGGCGCAGCCGGATCAGCGCCGGGTGTGCCCACATAGCCGTAGCTGCCGTCCGAGGTGACGATTACGATCCGCCCAGGCGACCCCGGCGGGAGCGCGAAACCCGACTCGTCGACGATCCCGACGGAGGTTCCGGGCAGAGCGTGACCGACCGGCAAAATGCCATTGCCGTCCTCCAGTCCGGTCAGCACATGGCAGAAGCGGGCCAAGGTCGTCTCGGACGGGCCGTAGAGATTGCATACCCGTGCTCCCTCGACGCAGCGTTCCCGCCACGCGGCCGTAACCGATCCGCGTAGGGGCTCACCCGCAAAAATTGTCCACCGGAGCGGCATTCGCGCGCCTCGCCCACCAGCCCGCCGCAGCCACGCTTCGGCAATGGAGGGCACGGCGTGCAGAATCGTCACGTTCTCGGCAATCAGCCAGTCGACGGCGTCTCTGCCCCGTAGGTCGCTCGGCGGCGTCACCAGCGCCGCACCGGACCGCAGCGGCAACAACAGCTCGCGGTAGGCGACGTCGAACGAGCCGCTCGTCACCGCTCCGATCCGGTCCGCCGGACCGACTTCCAGAGTCGATGATTCCCATTCGAGAAAAGCGAGCAGAGACCGGGCGCTACCGAGGATCGCCCGGCTCGTGCTGGTCGAGCCCGAGGTCACGGCGACGTAGCACGCGTCGTCGGGAAGTGTTCCGTGTTCGCGACGGGAGCGCAGCTCCGCGCGGACCGCGCCGATGAGTCGCGATGCGGCAACGTAACTCACCTCGCCGTCCCGGACGGTCGGACAGAGTTCGGCTCCATCCTCGCCTCCCCTGTCGGCAGCCAGTGACGAGGTCAGATGCGCGATACATCCGGCCAACCACGTGCCCAGCAAGTCGGGCAATGCCGCACCCGGACGCTCACCGACCACGATCACGAGGTCGCCCCGGCCCAGACCCGCTTCGAGGAGCCGCACTGCGACGCTCGTCGCCGCGGCGACAATCGCCGCGATGTCCTTATCGCCACTCGACGGATCGTGCAGGCTAGCCGTTTTCGTGCATGTCAGCAGATATCGGGCAAGCAGTCGAGGTGTCATCTCCGTTCGATCGATCGGCTCGATCACCGTGCTCCCCCTTTCTCCCTCGCTCGACGGTCGAGGCTGATCCGACAGGCTTCGGCAAGCAACTCGATGTGGGCCAGATCGCCCGCATCCACGATCTGTAGGTAGATCCGCTCCGCGCCGGTGGACCAGTAGCCGTCGAGAATCTCCGCGCATTTCGAGACGGTGCCGAAACCGCCGAAGTCCGGCAATTCCTCCACCGATTCCGCGGCTTTGGCTATTCGTCGCAGCGCGGCGAGCCGTGTCGTACCCGCGTAGAGCGCGATAGTTGCCGACAGGCGCGGTGTCGCCCTGCCTTTGTCGCTGGCGGCACGCCGAGCTCGATCGAAGGCGGCACATACCTGATCGGGCGTCTGGAAAGGCACGTTGTACTCGTCGGCGTGGGTGGTCGCGATATCGATGGTGCGGACGGGACCGACACCTCCCACGATGACGGGAGGATGAGGGCGTTGCACCGGCACCGGACCGCCCGGCCAGCCGTCCACGCGCCAATGCCGTCCGTCGAACGAGTACGCCACGCCATCCGATGTAGCGGCCCACGCCCCGTGGATCACTCGCAACGCCTCGTCAAGGGCATCCATTCGCTGTCGCACGGGCGGCAGACCGACCCCCAACGCCAGGTGTTCGGCTGCGAACCATCCCGCGCCGACGCCGAGTTCGATCCTGCCGCCTGACATCTGGTCGATCTGTGCCGCCGCGACCGCCAGCCCGACGGGGTTCCGAAATGTTATGGGACTCACCAGCGAACCGAGGCGGATGCGCGGCACCTGCACCGCCAGGGCCGCCAGCAGGAGCCAGACGTCCAGCGGACCCGCGCCAGGATCGCCGTCGCCGACGCGCACGAAATGATCGCTGGTGAACACCCCGCCGAATCCGAGTTTCTCGGCGTGGAATGCGCATCGCAAGATCGCCTCGTAGCCGCTGCCCTGTTGCGGCTCGACCAGTAGATTGACCTCTTTCAGCACGTCGAGATCATTCATCCTGCCCGCACCGCCAGAGCAAGTGGCTGAGTTCCTGCCGGCTCGCGCCGCGCGACGACTTCGCCGCAATCGACCCCTGCCCCAGAAAATATCGGTCGATCCCTTCCTTCAGCGCCCACCTGATCGGCTCGTAGAAGAGGACATTGAAATACTCGAACGGGCCACTCTCCGAATCCGGCCGACGGCCGACAAATCTCGCGTAGAGGCTGTCTCCGAACCGATACATCAACGCACACATCGATAGATTCCCGGCCGGATCGTGACTCAGCAACACATGACCGCTGTTCGCGCAGGCCGCGAGCGAATGTGCTACCACCTTGGTCAGGCCGCCGAGACTTCCGTTGCCACCGTACTTTCGTTCGACCTCGGCGAGCATCGGGGCAAGCGCCGACGCCGACGCCGGATCCGCCGGAACACGCGTTATCCGATATCCGGCGGCATCGAACTCGCGCTGTTCTCGCCGCACCGAACGTGCCCGATTGACCGTGAGCATGGCGAGATAGTCTTCCTCGTCACCGCACGGCAACGAGATCACAGCCTCATCGGCTGCGACCGCTGAACTGTACGGCTCCAGCTCGGCCCATGCCCCCACATGTTCGGCAGGGACATACGGCAAAACGACACCGTCCAGTCCCCATTGCCGTGCGACGCTGTTCGCCTCCGCCAGCAGCCTGCGCCGGACCGCCCCGGCCTCGGCCGCAGCCACCACCGCCACCGAATTCCGAGCGGCCATTCGGGCGCCGGCAAGTGCCCAACGCCCCGGATCGACACCGAGCCCGCCCGCAAGGTGCTCCGAAGTGAAGGCCCGCGTCGGCTCGTACTTCCGATAGCTCAGAGGCATTCCTGCGACCAGGTCGTCGCCGTCGAGCGCGCAGATGTAGGCCCACTTCGTCCCCGGCGTGCGTTCGGCGGCGGCCATCCAAGCGGCCGACATCGAACCGTCTCCGCCGTCGAGCAATCGGTCCCAGCCCTCATTCCCGACCTCGGAAATGCTGCGCAGCACCGTGATCTCCACGCTGATCACTCGGCCTGCGTCGAGCCGATGATCTCGACGCCTCGATCGGCGAGTAGGGCCGCCAGGTCGACTGGGATCGGCGTACCCATCACGTCGTCCGGCGTGCAGTCATCGGTAATTTCGTCTTCGACCAGGGCGCACAACTCGAGCGCACTCAAGGAATCCAACCCCAGATCGTAGAGATTGTCAGTCGGCGACGGCGAGCTACCCAGCGCTCGAGTCGCCGCCGAAAGAATAACGGCCAGTATACGATCGGCCGTCACAGCCGTGTCGTTCTGCTCTGTCATTGTTCTCTTTCCGTGAATCGAGCCTCAGCGCTGCGGAACCAATCCCGAACGGAGTCGGTCCGCGACTTCGGCGCAATAGTCTTCGATGGTGGTGCGGTCGAACTGAGTCGAGCTGAAGTACCAGACGAGCTGTAGTTCGCCGCCGTGGGACGCGATATCTATGCCGTGCACATGCTCGCGGAATCCGGTCGATGTCTCGGATTCACCGGCCGGTTCGGCGGCCGGTTGGAACAGCTGTGGCTCCGGCCCCCGACCGCCACCCCGAATGTTCAGGGTGATGTCGGGTTCACCGAGAGCCGCCAATCGCCCTCTGATCTCAGCGTCACGGCTGAGGTAGCGCAACAGTCCGAATCCCGTGCCGGAGTTGGGGATCTCGTGCAACTGCGCGGCGATAGCGGCGGCGCGGTCGGCGATGCCGTGGCGGTCCGGCAGGAATTCGAAGGTCACCGGGTAGCGCGTCGAGAGCCATCCGACCGTGCGTGTGACTCTCGGCTGGTCAGGCAATCCACTGCGCCCGTGACCTATGAGGTTGGTCCGCAGCGCGTCGCCGCTCGGGCGGATCGTCGGCCCGATCGCCGACAGCAGAACCGCCGTCGGATTCCCTCGATACTTACCGCGTACCAGATCCATGACCGCGCGCGTGGTCTCGGCGCCCAGCGATCGGGTCACGACCTCCGTCGTGGCCATCGTATTCGGTGCGTCGCGATCGAGGCGCACCGGTTCGACCGGGCGACCGATGCGCTCCCACGCGTCGACCTCGGCGCGGATCGCAGGGGTCTCCGCGCATTGTTCCAGCCACGCGGCGAACTCGTGCGCGCCCGGCGCCGGTCGCGCCGAGGGTATCGGTTCGCCGCGTGACAAGGCGATGCACACCTGCTCGAGATCGCCGATCAGAATGCCCAAACCCACGCCGTCGACGAGAAAGTGATGCACAACGATGAGTAGCCGCGCTTCGCCGCGCCCCCAACCGATTCGCGCCAGCCGAATCAGTGGCCCCGCCCGCAGATCGAGGCTTTCCTGGATCCGGTCACACTCCCGCGCGAACACACGGGTGTCGGACTCGCCGGTCAGGTCGACATCTGTCACCTCGAACAGCGAGGCGGGATCGCTGATCCATCCCACGTCCGCGCTACCGGGCTCCAGAAGCACCCGCAGCGCTTCGTGGCGACGGCAGACAACGGCTGCCGCCCGACCCAGCAGGTCGGCACCGATCCACGTGGGTATCGAACACACCGCAGCCTGGTTCCAATGGTTTTCACCGGGCAGGCCCCTGGTCAAGAATCGGCGCTGCTCCGGCAGCAACGGCACTGACTTTCGATCGATCATCGCCTCACCTTGTTGATTCGAAATTCTGCACAGTCGCTATCGCGTCATCCAGCTCATGTTTCGGCCAGACGCGGTCGATTACACGTACGGTTCTCATGCCCAAGGCACCCGCTTCGGCAAGCACGTCGGGATTGTCATCGACGAGGATCGTCGAACTAAATGGTATTCCGATCATGCGGCCCACGGCCTCGAAATACTCCGGTTCAGGCTTGACGACACCGACCGCCCATGACGAGGCTATCCGGTCGAACAGGGCGAAATGTCCGAAGCGGGCATTCTTCACCATGTCCCACCTGCGCGCCTCGTTGTTCGCGAGTACAAGCGATACAGTGGGATGATCCACCCGGATGGCGGCCAATGCTTCGAAGGCAGGTGCGATCGAGGTGACTTGCTCGCCGTAAGTCTCCTCCAGCCACCGCGCGTCGCCGTCGGTCAGTGATCGACCACCTGCCGCACAGACAATTTTCCGAAGTACATCGATGACATCCTCGGAATCCGTTTCGTAGGCGGCATCGAGGGAATCGAGTGCGACCAAGAGATCCTGCTGTCCCATTTTCCACCGCGCGGCCAGAATCTCGATGAATCTACTTTCTTCGGTGACATTGTTGAAGAGCACACCACCCGCGTCGACGAGCAGCGCTACGGTGCTCCTCGAGGTCACGCTCATATTCCCCTCATCCAATCGATATTGGCCCGCAGGCCGCCGGCCAGATCCCACTTCGGCCGCCACCCCGTCGCCTGACGCAACTTGGACGAATCGCCCACCAGATCGTCGACCTCACCCAGCCGCCGTTCGCCGTGCACGATCCGGCTGTCGGAGTTTGTGAGCGAGACGATTTCTGTGGCCAATTCGAGCACCCCTGTGCCGCGACCAGTGCTGATGTTGTAGACCTCCCCGCTACCCGACAGCCTGGACAGCGAGATGAATGCCGCGACAGTATCGGCGACATACGAGAGATCGCGGGTTTGCAGCCCGGTCCCGTTCACGACCAACGGCTCCCCTGCGAGAGCGCGCCGTAGGAATATTGGCACGACATCGTAGACGTGTCGCGGCCCGTAGCAGTTGAAGGGCCGGACGATCGTCAGAGGTAGGCCGTAGGTGAAGTGGTAGGAATAGGCAAGCCGGTCGCAAGCCACCTTCGAGGCAGCGTACGGTGTCGACGGATACAGCGCGTCCTTTTCGGTGATCGGGTCGCCGTGCGATCCATACACTTCGCTGGAGCTCGTGACGAGAAGATGTCGCGGCGCGGCAATACGAGCGGCTTCGAGGACATTCGCAGTCGAGGCGATGTTCGTGGCCACAACGCTGCGAGGTTGACCGAAGGACGCTGGCACATACGCGTCGGCGGCAAGGTGGAACCACACGTCGGCCTCGACCCGAGCCAGGGTATCAATGGCGTCGGGGCCCGCGAGGTCGATGCACAGGAGTTCACCGAGCTCCTCGACCCGCTCGGCCGTGAGATTCGTGAAGCGACGGTCGATCTGAGATCGTGAGGTCCGGCGTACCGTGGCGATGACGTGGTACCCATCATCGATCAATGCGTCGACCAGATGCGATCCGATGAATCCGTCTGCCCCGGTGACCAGTGCACGTGGAGCTGCTGCAAGCTGGGTCATTTCACTACACCTTCATTCTCGACCACCGCTACCGCACCTACGAGTGCGTAAATCAGGTGTTGCAGTTCGCTTTCGGTGACATTCAACGGCGGTGCGACGATCAATCCCTCACCGCCACCATCGGGGCGATAGCCACTGAAGGGGTACAAGAGCACGCCGCGGCGTTCGATCTCGGCGATGGTCTCCCAGAGCGTCCCGTCGCGGAGCTCCACCCCGTAGAAGAATCCGGCACCGCGAATGTCTCTGATCATGTCGAACCCTGCTAGAGCCGACGATAATTCGTGGGCGATGAAGTCGCCGCGTGTCTTCGTCTGGAAGACACCGATCGCCTCGAGCTCGTCCAGCACCGCGAGGCAGACAGCTGCCTGCAATGGTGTCGCCGTCATCGTCCCCATCATCGGGAGAGGAGTGGCGCCCGCACCACCCAGGTATTCGGCCTTCTCCGGCGCGACAAGGACCGCACCGGCGCTCACATAACCTGCGCCCAATCCCTTCGACAGAACGCAGATGTCGGGTGCCGCACCGACCCAACGGTCGCTCGCCAACGGAAGCCCCGTCCGCCCGAGCCCGGTGAGCACTTCGTCGTGGATTACCAGCACACCGCGTTCACGGCAGATGTCCGAGAGTCGTCGCAGATACCCCTCCGGCGGAACGAACGCACCGCCGGTCGTGCCATTGATGGGCTCGATCAGCACGGCGGCGACATTTTCCGCGCCGAGCGTGTCGATAGCCGCCGCGACCTCCTCGGCGCACATCGCATCGCAACGACAGCCGCCGTGAGATGGCGGGTACGGGGCAGGAAAGGCGGGAGCGAGCCCGAAGCCGTCCTCGCCGCGGGGTCTGCGCCGACGGTGACCGGACAGCCCCAGTGTCAACGCACTGTTGCCGTGATAGCCAAGATTCGCAGTAAGGATGTGGCTGCGTCGCGGTCCGTTCTGCGCACGCCCGATGTTCCTCGCGATGGCTATTGCCATCTCGACCGCCGATGTGCCGCTCGATGCCAAGGCCACGGCGTCCTCCGGACGCCCGACCAGGCGTGTGAGGCGCTCAACGAGTTCCAGTTGCCGGGCCGGCCATTGAGTCGCGGGCCCCGCGAACGAGACCGTCGCGGCTTGCGCCCGCATCGCCTCGATCACTCGAGGATTGGCGTGCCCGATGTTGACACACACCAAGCCGCTCGATCCATCGAGATATCGGGAACCGTCCTCCTTGTAAATCCAGGCACCCGAGCAGTGCTCGACCGAGATGGGATCTGTCGGTCGCGTGGGGGTTAGCAGCCGGTGCCGTTGTGCCTGTGTCCGCGCCGAAGTCATACCAGTTGATCCCAACGCGGCGCGGCGCCCGCTTCTCCGAACGCGAGCGCCTGAGCGGCGAACATGGTCGCCCAAGTATTCTTGTCCTCGTGTTCGAGACCGGGCATGTACGGCATCCACGCGCCTGTTTCGTCGTTACGCACGGTTCGTTCGAGTTCTTCCAACAGCGGCACGGCGCGGCCATTGTCGATACCGTGCAGCCTGTTCAAGCGCGACACCTGCGCCAAGACATCCCCTTGGCATAGGGTGCGTTCACCCGTGTCGGAAGGATCCACGAAGCCGGGAACGCTGCCATCGGTATCCGACCGATTCGTCAACCACTCGGTGAGGCTGCGGGAAGCGTCGATCGCACGCGAGTCACCACGGCGTTTCCCCCAAACCCACAATCCCTCTGCCCCATAGCAAACCGCATGCATCGATATGGGACCGCCGGGGCTGGTACGGATCGGGACGGCATCGCTCGCACCGAGCGCCTCGAATGCGCCCACGATGATCCGGTCCGCGAGATCACCCGCGCTCGCGCGCCCGTGCACCTCGGCACTCAGCAGCGCCTGGACGACTTTCCACAGGTGGGTCGTGCCGGACAGGGACCACTTCGACCGGGTGGCGACATCCGCCGCCTCTTCGTCGACACAGTGCGGGGCGCGACCCTGCCACGCGCTTTCGATGAGCGCCACCGCATCGAGTCCGACATCGATGTGCCGGGCGGAGTCGTTCGCGGCACCCCATTGCAGCAGACCGTGCGCCGCCATCGCGACGTCGAAGTAGTAAACGGTCGCACCGTCACGCCGCGGGCGCCCCGCGTAGTCACCGCGCGAGAACCTTTCGGCCAGCCAGTCGGCCGCCCGCCGGTGGTTGTCCGTCGTCTGCGCGCCGAACTGGTCGAGCGCCCATGACCAGTACGTCAAGAAATAGCCGGTGATCTCCGGATATGGTTCGGACAGAGTTCCATCCGCGCCGCTCGCCCAGCCACAGTACGCGCCGCCGGGGTCCTGGGTGTGCCCCCCTGCGATCCATTCGTGCAGCGCGGATGCCGCGCCGCGCAGATCATGGCGGGCGTTCCAGGTAGAGACCTCGATCACATGTTCCCCTCTCGTGTCCGCCGCACCACCGCGGCGTATAGGTCGGAATGCCTACTCGCGACGGTGGCGCGGTCGAATCGGCGGACCGCCTCTGCGAGCGCCTCGGCGACGATCGCGCTCTGATCCGTCGTCATGACCAGTTCGATTTGCCGAGCGAGCGCGCTCACATCGCCGGGCGGATACAAATGCCCTGTCTCCCCATCACGGACAACCTCGTCGTGACCCTCGATGTCGGTCGTGATAACCGGACGACCGGCAGCCATCGCCTCGCTCAGTGCAATTCCCCAGCCCTCATGTGACGATGGAAGCACTACCGCGTCCGCAGCCGCGTAAAGTCCGGGCATGTCCTCCCAGCTGAGGCCCTCTACCCAGCTCACGCGGTCGGTGACACCGAGCTTGTCGGCCAGTTCACGCAGGACACGGGCGTACCCCTCGGTGGTCCGGCCGGTCGGCGCGGTCAGAACGAGACGTGCGTTGCCTCGGCGCTCACCGAGGCGTGCTATCCCGACGATCGCGTCTTCGATCCGCTTGCGCGGAACCGGACGCGCGGGAACCAGCACCACGAAATCCTCTGTCCAGCCGTATCGTTCCCGCTCGGCAGTCCGCATCGCCCCTGCCGCCGCAAATCGGCCCAGATCGGTGCCGAACTCGATCATTTCGGTGGGAGCACGGAATCCGCCGTCGCGGGCCCAGTCGACGTACGCCTGAGAGCCGCAGACGATGAGATCCGCATCGATACTGGCGGCCAGACTGCGTTGCAGGCTACGTTCCAGTTCGTAGTCCTCGAAGAGGTCGAACACTCGGACACCGGGAACGTGGGTTTCGAACAACGAAACGACAAGCGGACTCCGCACCAGATCTCGAATGAGCGAAATCGTTATTGCAGGAACGTAATTGAATACGTGCACCAGCTCGTAGCGCTCCGTGCGCAAGATGCGCGAGACGGTCTCCAGGCCGTCTTTCAGAGCAAGGTTCTGGCAAGCGTCGGCCAGACCGTGAACCTCCACAACTCGCACACCATCGGTGCCGTCGCGGTAACCCGCGGCACCGTTCGCCTCGCCCACCGCCTCGGTGACGACTGTGACTTCGTGTCCGAGAGCGGAGAGTCCGACCGCTAGTTGGTGGAGGTGGGTCTCGCCGCCACCGACGATTGGCGGATACTTCTCCGCGATCAGCAACAGCTTCATCGCAGGTCCTCCACCGCACCACGCAGGGCGCCGACGGCGGCGGCGCGGTCCGTTCCAGGCGGGCAACCGATCAGCACACCCCGATCCGCGAGCTCGAAGACGTGTCGGTACGGCTCATGGATCACATGCGGAACGTCATCGAAACACGGCTGCTCAGTGAGCGAGGCCCCGAGGAATCCGCGCCCGTCGACGCCGTGCGCACACAACGCTCGGATGGCTTCGCGAGCCGAGCGTCCTTCCGGCACCAGACAGGCGATACCGAACGGCGAAGAGCCTCGATGCACCGGATCGCCCAGAACCCGCCATCCACTCTCCCGGAGGACGGCAGACAGCAGCCCGGCCAGCGTCCGTCGTTCCTCCTGCAACCGGTCGGCCCGCCGCAGCTGGACGAGCCCGATAGCGGCCTGTATATCGGTGAGTTTGGCGTTGTAGCCAAGGTGCAGATGGACGTACCGTTCCTCCGCGGCGATACGGCGATCACCGACCGGATACCCGAAGCGTTCACCTGCATAGGTGGCGTCCCTGCCGAACGCGCGAATACTCCTGAGCTTGGCGTCGAGCTCCGCATCGTTCGTGCCGATCACCCCGCCCTCCCCCATCGTGAGGTGATGCCCCGCGTAGAAGCTGAAGGTGGCGGCGTCACCGACGTGTCCGATGCGTTCATCGCCATCGGCGGAACCCAATGACTCACAGCAGTCTTCGATCACGGTGACACCCTCGTCGCGAAGCGCCCGCAATCCGTCCGTCGACAACGCCTGGCCCATCGTGTGCGGCAGCAGCGCGCCCCGTGCGCCGTTCTTTCGTACGGCGGCGAGCGCGAGGGCGAGATCAGTATTCACCTCACCCGCCTTCACATCCACGAACACCGGGACGAAGCCGAGTTGAACCACCGGCGACACCGCGCTGATGAATGTGGCCCCGCTGACCACGATCGGTGTGCCCCGCTCGAGACGACCGAGGGCTCCCAGTGCCGCCAATGCGACCAAATTCGCAGCGCTTCCCGAGCTCACAGCGACTGCGTGCGCGAAGCCGAACCGACGCGCGAATGCCTCCTCGAATTCGGCGACGATACGGCCCGTGGCCAGGTCGCCGCTGCGGAGGGCCGCGACCACGGCATCGCATTCCTCCTCCCCGAGAATCGGCCGCCCGAACGGGAGCAGACCTTCCGTCGAAACTTCTATTGCCGAGGCGTTCCGCATTTTCAATCCGACTCTCTGATTCCGAGGTGACTCGCAGCGGTGACGGCGCTGCCCATGTGCGGCTTGTCGATCACCAAGCTCTGGAAGAAAATCCAGGATCGCGTGATCGCAGGGGGCCGAGAAAACATTGGAGAGGGCACGAACATTCTTTCGAACGAGGCGTCGAGCACGTATCCGGGAACGAACAGATCACGCGATTCCGGATCGAATACCGGCACCGGAATCTCCTCGAGCGGCACCACCGTGATGCTCGGCAGTCTGCTCGCTGTCATCGACGCCTGGTATTCGTGCAGGTCGATTCGCAGAGCCCTCACGAAGGAGAGCCAGCGCGACGGCAGTGCCGCCGGGGCGCCGACTCCTACCTCGGCCTCACCGGCCGGCTCGTCCGCCGTCGGCGCCGACGGCACGGACATGCCGCGGCCACGCAACCCGTCCAGGCAGTCGGAGGCCGATTCCAGCAGCGCACGCCGTGCCAGCCAGTCTTCGCAGATCGGCAGGTTCGCTCGCATCCAATCGAGCAGGAGCCTGCGCTCTTTCTCGATGCCGAGCCGTCCGTGGACTCGGACAGGCGCCGAGTTGACTTCTGTTTCATTCATTTCAGTATTTCCCCGCGAAACGTGCGTGCCGTCGCTGCGGACGATCCGGTCGGTACGGTGACAGGTCCCAATCTCTCGTTCCCGCTATAAGATCGGCAACGAGCTTGCCGGTGAACGGAGCCAGCAACACACCGTTGCGATGGTGTCCGGCGGCAACGATGAATTCGCCACCACCGATTTCTCCGATAGCTGGCAACTCGTCGGTGAGCATCGGTCGGAAACCCGTCCACATTCGTTCTATCGACCACTCGCCGGCCGCAGGGAGCACTCGCCGCAATCGGGTCAGAATCGCTCCGACAACCCCCGCGGTATTGGCCACCGAGGGTGTCACGTACTCCTCACTTGTACCGACGATGTATTGGCCCGGCGCGCGTTCGACGATCGACCCGCACCCACCGGCAGGCATGAACACCACGCTGTTGGTGAGCCGGGCAGGGCCGGACAACTCGACCATCTGTCCCTTGACCGGCGTGTAGTCCGGCAGCTGATGGCCGGCGAGCGCAGCCACCTGGGCGGTCCACGGACCGGCCGCAAGCACGACCTTCGCCGCGGTCACCACCAATCCGTCAGCGGTGCTGACGAGTACATCGTCGCCTCGCTCGCCGAAATCGACGACCGGACTGCTGATGACCCGGCCGCCGTCCGAAACGAACCGTTTCATGACCTCGTCGTGTAGCAACAGCGGGTTGACGACGCCTTGATCGTGGATGCGGATGGCACCGGTATACGCTCCCGGCGAGAGGTTGGGCTCGACCGATGTGACATCGTCCCCGTCGAGCCAATCGGACCGGACCTTCAGCGACCGCAGCATATCCAGACGCGGGCGCAGGTCGACACCGGTCTCACGCATTTGCAGGAGCGTGAAAACAGAATCACGATACCCGGTCGCATCGTGGTCCAAGCCGAACCGTTCCAAGAACGGTTTGTAGTATTCCAGGCCCTCGGTAAGCAACTCCCAGAACGCGCTCGGCATCCAGTCATCGAACTCGCAGGCAGGTGTCAGCATCCCTGCGGCGGCATTCGAAGCGCGAAATTCGTGCGCACTGTCCACAATCGCGACCGATAGTCCAGCGGCCTGCAAGTGCAGGGCCGAAGAAGCCCCGATAAGTCCCCCGCCGACAACGGCGATATCAACATGCGCTCGTTGCATATTCTCTTCCATCGTTTTAGTCAAAGTTCGGATTCGACATCTGTGCGCTCACACCGAGATATCCAAGGTTCCATTCTTTCTTGCACGCTCGACCAGACCGTTCATACAGAGGAAGGCAGCGGTCGCCCACCCGGCAGCCACGAGCGCCTCGTACAGGGAGAACTGCAGTACATCGCCGACCGGTGCACTATCGGACACCGACCGCACCGCAGCCAAACCCCACCGTAGCGGCAACAGATCCCCGAGGATTTGCACCGGAGCGGGCCACGTTTCGACCGGAACGTTCACTCCGGTGAAGGCTGCCAGCGCGAAGAACGATGTGCTGGCTATGATCCCACGCGCCTTGACGAACTGGATGCTGATAGAACCCATCACCACGCCGAGGAAGTAACTCGACAGGGAAACCAGCAGAAGGATCGGAATCATTTTTGCCGCATCGGCGACAGACCATTGCGCATCGCCATGCAGAGCGACAAGGAGCAGAAGACTGACAGAAGTGGCGACGCCGGTCACCAGCCAATGGAAACCGCGGGTCAGGAACACAATTCCGACACGACTCTTGGACGCAAGGAGGTACGGTAGCGTTCCGCGCGTTTGTTCCAGGACAGCCGTACTCGTTGCCTGCATGGTCTCGACTACGATGACCGCCACGCAGTTTCCGAGAAGCACATACTCGGCGAAATCACCACCACCAAGCCACTTCGCGGTCATACCGAAGAAGATCGCCATGAAGACAACCCGCAGGATCACCGTGGATATGAAAGCCGGCACGGTATAGATGGTGCGCAGTTCCAGGATCCCCACACGCGCCGACGCACACACCACCGTCACGGACTTCATGACGTACTCACCGAAGCCGTAAGGCGTGCTCGGTAGATCGTGTACCGCACCAGAACGGCTCCGCTGATGAAGGCAACCACCCCGAGGGCGCCGATGATGGCCAGTCGTCCCCTGGCATCCGGCACCGAGCTGCGCAGCGCGGCGTCTCGGAGGAGATCCGCAGCCCAAGACAGATAGAACAGCCGGGCGACGAGCCTGGCGACGTCAGGAAGCTGATCGATCGGGAGGATCGTCCCGCCGAGCACATAGAGCGGATACTCCAGATTTCCCTGGATTATCCGGGTATTGCGAGAGATAACCATCACGGCCGCCAGCAGCGTCGCGGTGCCGACCGTCGCGAGGCAGGTCATCACAAGGGTGATGGAGACCAGTAGCGGATTTCGCAGCTCGAGCTCCGCATTGAACGCGAACTTTCCGACGAGCCAAGCCTCCGGAATAACCAGCGTACCCAGGACGACGATCGGAATGATTCGCCCGCACAGCACGATCGCGTAATTCGACGGTGACACGATCGCCATCTCCAACGTTCCCATGATGCGATCGTTGTGAATTGCTCCGGCGGCGACATTAACCGCGACGAACCAGACACCGATAAGCCCGGTACCCAAAACCATCACGGTGGCCAAGTCCATTCGCCCCGCGTACGAGCTCATCGACAGAAAGATCAGCGAGAACCACGGTGCGAGAAACACGATGACCAGATGCTCTGGGGCTCTGATGCTTGTGAGCACCTGCACCCTGCTTGCGGCGAGGAACGCGCGGGTGCTCATAGCCGCAGCCCCCGGGCGCCGATGTAACTCAGGTATGCCTCTTCGAGCGAGGGCGGGCTGGTACTGATCGTCGTCACGCCTCGGTCCAGCAGCCACCGCAGCAGAACGGCCGCATCCTCCTGCCGGGCGACTTCGACCCGGCGGGCGTCCGCACCCAGATCAGAATCGTGGACGCCGCGAACGAAAGGGAGGGTTGTCAGCTCTTCGATCAGACCGGTGTTGCCGGCAGGGATCACCATATCGACCCGGTCCTGAGTGGGCAGGCTACGGCGAAGTTCGCCGGTCGTGCCCTGGCCTATTATCCTGCCACGGTCTATGAGGGCCGCCCGGTTGCACAGCACCTCGGCTTCTTTCATGTCATGGGTCGTCAGCAGGATTGTCTTCGAGTCACTGAACTCCCTGACCAGGCTGCGGAAGTCGTGGGCAGCGGCGGGGTCCATTCCCGATGTCGGCTCGTCCAGGAACAGCACATCCGGGTCTGCGACGAGTCCCCGAGCCAAGTGCAGACGCTGGCGCATTCCCCGCGAATAGCCTTCGACAGCTTCGTCGGCCCGCTCGGCGAGTCCCACCCGTTCCAGAAGATACTGGACTCGGATCGTGAGTTGACGGCGCCGCACACCGGCGAGGGTGCCCCAGAACACCAGGTTCTGGCGTGCCGTGATCCGATCGTAGAGTCCCCGCTCCCCGCCGAACACTATGCCGATACGCTGACGCACCTCTCGCGCTTGATCCACGACATCGAACCCCGCGACCCGAGCGGACCCGCTCGTCGGGACGAGCAAAGTTGTCAGCACTTTCGTGAGGGTCGTCTTGCCCGCGCCGTTCGGTCCGAGAAGCCCGAACGTCTCTCCGGCCCCGACGTGCAACGACAGACCGTTCAATGCACGGCGGGGCTTCCCCCGCCGACCAGCACCGCGGAAATCACGCACCAGGTCTTCGACGACGATCATTTCGATACTCCCAATTCGCGGTCAATGGAAACGTCGTTGCGCGGGCTCACGGCACCGCCGCCGGAGCCGAGATGTATGGCCATTTGCGCGGCCAACGCGAGCGATGTCAACGACGGATTCGCCGCACCGGGTCGGGGGAACAGCGCGGAACCCGACACATAGATTCCCGGGATAGCGCGCAGTTCTCCTTCGGTACTCACCAGATCTCCACCGATCGCGAGCCCGCTGGATTCGTGATCGACGTCTCCTGGCGGCTCGAAGTACGGGAACGCCGCACCGGGATTCCCGAGCGCAAGCTCTTCGGCAGCTCGGTAACCGCCCACTGCGCCACCTGCCAGGTCGATGCCGCAGCGATCCAATGCGGCTCGAAGAGCGTGGATTTGACGTTCGTGTAATTCCGATACCGCGGCAACGGATCGTGCCGGAACGTCGAGCGTCAGGCCACGGTCACGAGACACCGTGAGCAGTGCAGGGCTGTGTATCGGGTATTCCCCCATCGTCCAGCTGTCGTGGACTACGCCGCCGTGCATCGGTCGCTGCTCGAAGAACAGATTCGAATCGGCCTCTGGTACGTACCCCAACCACACCGATCCCTCGGCCGGCACGCGGGGGTCCACGGAGCCGGAGCTCGCGTCCGCCGACCCGGATGTCACATTCGGTTCGAACATCACCGAGCCGGTGGCCACATGATCGAAGACCGGATACTCCGACGGCCGAGACGCATTCACTTCCAACAGCATCGAGTCCACCAGCTTGATGTTCTCGAAGGCGCCGCCCGCGAGAACTACCCTGTCCGCCATGACGACACACGCGTCGAAGTCGATGGAAACCCGAAAACCTCGGGACTCGGGAACTATCGCAGTGACCGGGGCACCAGACCGGACGCATTCGCTGGGTAGCTCACCTACCGCACTGTATGCCGACCACCGGCCGTCCACACCTGTCCGCACAGCACGCGGCGTCGGCACGGCGTGTAAACCGAAATCCTCCAGCTTGTCGAGCATTCTGGATTCACACGTGTTTCTCGGAGCGCTTGTTCCGCCCACACCGACCCACTGATCCAGTTCTGAGATGAGCCGCGCATAGGAACCAGGTTGATTCGGCCCGTCGGCCAGTCTGTTCGAGACCTCCGCGGGCCAGTCGTCCAGCGCTCTGCGCTCGATCGGCAGGACGATTCCCCGCCAGTACAAGCCGCGCCCACCGACACGGCGGCGGTACCCGGCGCTTCCGAGGCCCGCGTGGCTATCGAACGGAAAGTAAGCTCGAAAGTCCGGATCAGTGTCACGGTTCTCGAGATATTCGGTTTCCGCTCGTTCGCCGATGTGCCGGTGGCCTCGGTGCGGACCGGCCTCGATGACCATGACGTCGGCACCTTGCCGCCGAAGTCGCTGCGCCACCTCACAACCCACCAGGCCCGCCCCGATGACCACTACGTCGTACCGTCGGTCACGCGGAGTTCCCTCGGAGATCAGTCGGCGCTGCCCGTGCCTTTGCAAGTTCCCCTCCGTTTGAATCAATAGCCCGAATGGCCAATCAGCGGCCACGCTCGCCCCTCCGCTCACCACGGTCGTCCCCTACCGAGCTGTATTCAATGGCGCATGCAGAACGAGAGTGCGGAGACGCAGGTCACTGCGTGTAAACAACTGTCCGGTCCGGACATCCGGACCGGACGAACCAGGACCGATCCGCGAGTTGAGCTCCGATGATGATCGGTCCGGTCGGCGTCGGCTTGCGAAGCCTGGAACATCCGGCGCACAACTCGTGGAACCACGCGAGCTGTCGCTGCGTCTCTAGTTATGAGGACGGGGAGAATCGACCGCTGCGTCAGCGGCGGTCATGCGCGAACGGGGGTAACCGAATATGGCCAGAACTGCTCCTTCCCGGGCAGGATGCACCGAGATCACACAGACACCGCGCGCGGAGTTCGTGCGTCGGCTCGGTGAGCTGTATGAGGCGGCGGGCAACCCGTCGCTCCGGCAGCTGGCCGCGGCCGCGCAACGGCATGTTGTGTCACCGAGGGGCACGCGGGTTGCCGGACCGGTATCAGCCCAGCGGATCAGTGACTGGAAGGCCGGACGAACGCTGCCGGCTCGCTTCGAGACCTTCACGCCAGTACTTCTCGAACTCGTGAGTGGCACTCGTCGGCGTCGCAGTGCCACCGCAGCGGATCTGCTGGACGTAAAGCTCTGGAAGAGACTCTGGCTGGACGCTCAGCCGCTCAAGGCAGGGCGGGCGGTCACCGTCACCACGTCGCCGTTCCCCGGTTCCGCGCCTTACACCCGAGACAACGCGGCGGTATTCACCGGCAGGCAGAACGCGATCCGCGAACTACTAACCCTCCTGCACACCGCCGCCGACGCTGCTGACCCGAAGCGAGTAATCGCGCTGGTCGGTGCGGCAGGCGTAGGAAAGACTTCGCTGATCGAAGCGGGATTGGTTCCCGCACTGGAGAACTCACAAACACTCAAGTGGCAAATTCGGACAGTGTCCTTGAACGACATAACCGCGCATGACATGAGCGACGTCATCGCCGATTCGAAACGACTCGACGTAAGACCCGAGTCCACCACCCTGCTGATCATCGACGGGTTCGAGGTCTATTTCTCGCCAACCTTGAAAGAAGCAACCCGCGATTCCATGCGCCGATTTCTGACGGCCGCGACCAAAACTGCCGTGGTGCTGATCTCGCTACGCCCCGATTGGACCTGCATCAGCAAAGCGTGCCCGCTGCTCGCCGATACGCTGACACACCGCAGCTATCTGCTGGAAGCCATGGAGCCCAACGAACTGCGCGCCGCGATCACGGAACCGGCACGGCTGCGCGGCGTAACGATCGAGTCGGGGTTGGAGGAGTTGTTGCTCGCTGCCGTCGTCGGAAGTCCGACCCGCAGGAGCTACCTCAGCTTCCGAGCGAGCAATCTGGCGATCCTGTCGATGACAATGAGCGCGCTGTGGCCCGAGCGTGAAGGCACGCGGCTGACTGTCGCGGGCTATCAACGAATCGGCGGCATCGAAGGAGTGCTCCACCGAGCCGCGGACACGGTGTGGGATAGCCTGTCGCTCAGCCAGCGTCCGCACGCTATGCGCCTGATTCTCAGCCTGGTGTCGTGCCGGGAGGGCGCGGACGACACCAGACGTCGGGTTGCCCGGGACGAGCTGGATCGGACGCTGACCGGCACGACCGGCGCGATCACCGCGCTCCGCCAACTCATGCGCGCACGAGTGATCACCGCAACGGAGAACGAAGTGTTTCTGAGCCACGATCTCATGCTCACCTGGCCACGACTCGTCGCATGGCTGGATGGGCAGCAGTCGAGCCTGTCGATCGCGGGATGAGACCCGACGCAATAAAGCGTTTGTCGCAGGGTGGTGCGAGGGCAAACCACGGCTCGGCGGTTCATTTCCGTGAGGCGGTGTGTCGAACTGGCCTGTGCCCGCCGAGCCGCTCGATGCCGTGTCCGCGCATATCCATCAGGTAAGCGAGCCGCTCCCGGGGCGAACTACGCGCCGGGACCGCGGTTGCGTCCGGCAGAGTGGTGTACCAGCGACTTCGGAGCGACCGTGTGAGCGTGTCGTAGCCGGGTAGTGGGCGGTCACCGCGTGATCCTTCTTGAACCGCCAAGCTCAACGAAGGAGAAGTTCACGCGATGACCTCGGTCGAGCCTATCGACCCGTCGAAGTTGTGGTCTGACCAACTCGCCGTCGCCAGCCCCGACCTGCTGCGCACCATGCTCTCGACGTTCATCCAGTCGTTGATGAGTGCCGAAGCCGACGCGGTGTGCGGTGCCAGCTACGGAGAACGAAGCAGCGAGCGGGTCAACTCCCGCAACGGCTACCGGCATCGTGATTTCGACACCAGGGTCGGCACCATGGACGTCGCGATCCCCGAACTGCGATCGGGCAGCTACTTCCCGGACTGGCTGTTGGAGCGACGCAAACGCGCCGAACGCGCACTCACCAGCGTGGTCGCCACCTGCGACCTGCTTGGAGTATCGACACGCAGGATGGAGAAACTGGTCGAATCCCTCGGGATCACAAGCCTGTCCAAATCCCAGGTGTCGATGATGGCCCGAGACCTGGACGCCCAGGTCGAAGCTCTCCGCACCCGCCCGCCGGATCAAGGTCCGTACACGTTCGTCGCCGCCGACGCCATGGTGTTGAAGGTGCGCGAGAACGGACGGGTGGTGAACGTCCACTGCCTGATCGCGACCGGCGTGAACGCCGAGGGCTACCGCGAAATCCTCGGTATCCAGGTCACCTCCGGCGAGGACGGCGCCGGCTGGCTGGCGTTCTTCCGGGACCTGGTCGCCCGCGTCCTGACCGGAGTACGCCTGGTCACCTCCGACGCACATGCTGGATTGGTCGCCGCGATCGGCGCGACACTGCCCGCCGCGAGTTGGCAGCGCTGCCACACCCACTACACCGTGAACCTGATGTCAGTCACACCGAAGACCTCGTGGCCGTGGGTCCCCACCCTGCTGCACTCGGCCTTCGACCAGGCCGACCCGCAATCGGTTGCAGCTCAGTACGATCGGATGCTCGACGCGTTGGCCGAGAAGCTGTCGAAAGTCGCCGACCACCTCGATACCGCCCCCGCCGACCTGCTCGCGTTCACCGCCTTCCCCAAGCAGATCTGGTCCAACAACCCCCAAGAGAGGTTGAACAAGGAAATCCGCCGCCGCACCGACGTCGTCGGCATCTTCCCCGACCGCGCCGCGATCATCCGTCTCGTCGGCGCGGTGCTGGCCGAACAACACGACGAATGGATCGAAGGCCGCCGCTACCTCGGCCTCGACGTCCTGGCCCGATCCCGCGCCACCACCGACACCAACCCAGACCAACAGGAGGAAACCACCAACACAGCCCTCACCGCCTGACCACCAACCAGATCAGCGGTGACCGCCCCACCTACACCACGCCCCCGGACTTGACCTGGGTTCCGAACCGAACGTCGGATCAATACGAACGAGGCTTCTGGTATTTCATGTGCCGCACCGCACTTGTCGGCGGCTGAACCGGGCCGCCAGCGGCGCGGTCCGGAACTCGCAGCGGCCCAGCACGCTGATCAGGTTCTTGCTCCTGAGGCTTTCAGTGTCAGGATTTCCGTTCCGACCCGTGCCATTCTGCACGCTGGGAATGAATCGCATGCAATAGATTTCCCTCATGGGGGATGCCCACGCGGAGGCTAGCTCGCACATCTCTGATCCCAGCAACGTGCCACAGCACGGTCGGCCACGGAGGGCTCCCAGAGGCCTCCGAACCGGCAACGATACCGGCGGAGTAACGGCCACATGGGCAGACCGCTCGGTGGCTCACCTCGACTACCAATATCTCAGCCGATCGGAAGCGAGCGCATCGAGCACCGCTTCTACTGCGTGTTCACGCTGGGGTGGTTGACTGCAATGACATTGATAGATGCGCATATCTGAGTATGCACATGATAGATCTGCGGCGCATCGCACTGGCGGCGGTCGTCTACGCCCTGCTGCGAGCAGCCGATTCCGGTAGGTCGACAGAACGCGCACTTAGAATCAGAGCAGATCTTCAGCCTCAGCCCGTGCATGGTCGGCATCTCGATGGCTGCCCGAACAACCCGAAAGGTCGAAAGTGAGCGGCGAATCGAACACACCGATACCTGAGTTCGACCCACTCGCGCCCGGCGCTCCGCACTAGGCGACATACCCGGTGCCCGTCGGTGCGCGCGCAGTGGGCAAGCCAGAACGCTGGTATCTCCAGCAGCTCAGGGCAGGCCGATTCGCGTGCACGGTCCGCCCTTTTCCCGCGGCCCAGGCCTCTCACCAGCAGCTCCCACAGGAGGCCTGACATGGGCGAGAACACCGATCACTCGCGGGAATGGACCGACGAGGAACTCGCCTACATCAACGAGGTCCACCAACGGCTTTCCGGTCCGCTCTCCGAGCGTCAACTCGCCGTGCTGCGCCGATGGTGGCAAGGCGGCTACGCCACAGATCAAACCGACGAGCCAGAAACCTAGATTCCGGCGACCGAGCGACAACCCCACCGCACTTGCCCCTGACTCCGTGCACGAAGACGACGGGGGCGCACCTGGGCGCTGTCCTCGGCGAGCATGCATCCGGCGCACCCACGCGCCACAATCCTTGTTCACGTCACCGAATCAACCTGGCCCTCACCCCGCCGCAGCGTGGTACAACTCCCGATGCTCCGCCCACGGACGCGACCGCTCCTCCGGACTCATCGCCAACAACGCCCGCAACTTCCCCCACGCCACCTCATCGACCGGCGTATACACCTGCATCCACGCATTCGGCACCGACGGCAACGACATACTCGTCAAAAACATCTCCAACTCCCCCACCGCCAAATTTCGCACCGCCTTCGTCCGACTCACCGGCACCGCCACATCATTCAACGCCCACAACGACGCGAAACTCTCACTCTCCCCACACAACTCCGCGATGAACTCCTCCCACTGCGGGTCCCCCAAGTTCTTCGCATACGCGCCCCGCAGATACCCCACCATCCGCCGCAGATCATCCCAATTATGGCGGTAGGCGTTGCAGCACTCCGGGGTCAGGAAGACGCGACGCGCCACATTCCGCTCCCCCGCCAGAAATCCCGGGCACAACGCCTCGTACGAGGAGTTGTGCGCCAACACGTCATACCTGGCACTCAACACCACCCCCGGTAACGGCTCCAAATGATCCAAGATCACCTGCAACTCCTCCGGCAACGCCGACCCCGAATCCACCGAAGGCACCGTCGGCACATCCGCCAACCGATACAAATGCGCCTTCTCCGCCGCATCCAACGACAAAGTCCGCGCCACCGCATTCAACACCTGAACACTCACATTGATCTGGCGGCCTTGTTCCAGCCACGTATACCAGGTCACGCCGATTCCTGATAATTGGGCGACTTCTTCGCGACGGAGCCCCGGTGTACGTCGACGCGTTCCGGTCGGGATGCCGACATCCTCGGGTGCGATACGCGCTCGCCGGGATTTGAGGAAGGCTCCTAGTTCCGCGCGGCGCGCCCTGCGCACTGCTCGCACATCGACGACTTCGGTCATTCCAGAGATCATCCCGTACCGGGACACAAGTATCCAGGTGCTGCTGGTACCAGTTTCAGCGCGGCGCGGCGCCGGTGATGTTCGGTTCGTCCCGGCTGGGTAGGACTGTGAAGTGGTGCGTTGGCGTGAAGCACTCGAAGGCGTCACCGCGTTCCTGGCCGCCGCGGTGGCCGGGCTGTTGCTGGTCGTGCCGCTCAGCTTCGGCAGGACCTGTCATTGCACGCCCTATCAGGTGAACCGATTGGTGTTGAGCGTGCCGCGGGAGGCAGCGATCGGTGTGCTGGTCGCGGCGGTCACCGCGGTGGTCGCGGTCAGTCTGGCGCGGGCACGTACCGCGTGGTGGATCGCGCTGGCGGCGACATCGCTGTTGTTCGTCACACACACGGTCGAAGCGAACAGTGCCTCGCCCGACGTACTGACGACCACCGCCAACCTCGACGCGATCGGCAGCGGCATCCTGCTCGGCGCGACGGGCGTGGCAGTACTCGGCCGCCGCGTGCCCGCGACGGGCTTGGTACTCGGCGCTGTCGGCTGCTTCGTGGTCATCACGCTCTCGCAGGCGTCGGGGCTGCTGGGCAACCCGCATCGGGCGACCGCCGAGCCACACGTGTGGTCGGTGTTGGAAACGCAACCTCTGTGGTTGCTGGCGGCGGTGGCCGGGCTCATCCTGACGTGCCAGGTGGTCACCCGGCACCGCTTCACGCCGGAACCGATCTATCCGGAACTGCCGCTCAGCCCGGTCATCGCCGCGATCGTGCTCGTGCTGACCGAATTGGCCGTCGCGGAGTGGCGCTTCCGTCACGGCGACGGCAGTCTCGCGCTGATCGTGACGGCACTGTGCACGCTGCTGGCCACGACCCTCGCCGCCTGGCTGCTACCGCGCCGGGACGGGATCGCGATCTACCTCGCGGTCGGGCTCAGCGCCACAGGCAGCGCGGTGGGCAACGGTCCGCGACCGATATGGAGCGTGCCGCTCCTGCTGGGCCTGATCCTGCTCGGGTATGTGGTAGGAACCCGAATCCGACCCTCGAATCCCCGGATAGGCGCCGGTTTGCTCGCGGCCGTCGCGCTGTTCGCCTCCGTTGCCCCACCAGGTGGCACGCGCAACGTGGTCACGGCCGCGCTCGCCGTCGTCGCGGGGTATTGCGCGGTCTGCATCCAGCCACGAACGGCGGGCAGCATTCTGGCGATCGCCATCCTGTGGCGCCCCTCGACCGTGGCGCCCACCCGCACCGAGTCGTTCGACTGGACGATGGTGTCGCCGCACCATCTGCACGATTGGGGCCCGGTCACCGTGGTGTCGGGCTCGGAATGGGCGGCGTTCGCCATCGCGGTCGGCTGCGGGATCGGACTCGCTCTCCGCGCTCTTCCGAGGCGAAGAGCCCGCGTGCCGCGCCGCGCTCCGGCCGACATGGCGGCGATGCGACCCGCGATGTCCAGGGCGTCGACGGCTCGACATGGGCGCATGGAACCGAGTTAGGCGTACCCTCCGCCTTCGTCCGGCCATGCGCGGGTTGAAGACGCACTATACGTCCGACAGCACCCATTGGGCGATACGTAGCGGGCACGACCATGCCCCTGGTCGACGACGTCGCGAACGGCGCGAATATGCGCGCCGCGCCGGAGCGGTGCGGCGACCGGGTCCGACGCGAATCGTGGTGGCCGTGCCCGCTGCTCCGAGTCCACGTACCAGGAAGTGGGTCGCGCCTTGGACCGAATCGTGTGCGCGACCACGCCCACACCGGGCGTCGCCACCGGCCGCGAGCCGAGCGGCGCAGTCACTACTTCCGAGTACGGATCGCCCACCGGTTCGACGCGCTGATTCACATCGAGGAGACCCGCGCACTGGAACCGCTCGACGGAACCTCCCGATGGGAAGCCGGGGAATTGCCCGAACCTATCCCTTCGCCGTGTGACCGGTCGCGCCGCCGTGGTGTGGCAGCGAACGACCGTCCTGATGCGGCGCCGATATCCCGCCGTGGTGCGGCACAGGTCGACCGAGCGGCATCTGCGGCACCGGCGGCGCGGGCGGAACGAATCGCAGGATTTCGGAGAAACCCCGGAATCCACCGGGAATGGGAACCTCCAGCGGGAGATCGGGTTCGCCGACGGACGACGGCTCCGCCACGGCGGGGGCGGCGGGAAGCACGGCTGCCGCGGCCGCACATACCGCGGCGATCGTCCGGGCGGCCCACGAACTATGTTGTGCGCGTTGATCAGGTCGAATATCGGCGTCAGACGCCATGATGCGGTCCTCCGATCTGCGTCGGCCGGCCCGGTACGACCCATCCGGTACCACGGGGACGTCACCGAGCCTCGAATTCGTTCGAAACACCACGGTGCTTGCGGTCCACTGGATCCGGAGAGTCATGCTCCCGCACACATTCGAAGAGCTGGCGCGGGACACACGCCGAAATGATCACGAAAAGACAACGAACAAGCGGCCGGTCGGTACCGGCCGCTTGTTGGCGTCCGTCAGGCTTTCGCTTGCGCCGACGAGCGAGCCGGATTTGCTTGCCCGGCCGCCTTGGGGTCGAGTTCGTCCTGTTTCGCGCGCACCCCGGCCTCGACCCGGTCGCCGAGATTCTTGTCGACATTGCGCCAGTACTCGAATGCCCGGTCCAGCACCGGCGCGCTGACGCCGTTCAGCAGGTGCCCGACGATGTTGTCCACCAGCCGCTGCCGTGCCGCGTCGTCGAGCACGTCGCGGACCATGGTGCCCGCCTGGCCCCAATCGTCGTCGTCCCGGTGCAGCGTGTAGGCCGAGCGCACGAGTTCTCCGTCGGTGTGCCACGTCGCGGGCGGACCAGCGACGGCGGGATCGGCGTGCGGGCCGCCCTTCGAGTTCGGCACGTACACCGGATCGCCCGGGTTGTGGTGACGCAGCGCGCCGTCCTTGCTGTACGAGCGGACGGTGGTGGCGTGCGGCCGATTGACCGGGAGCTCTTTGTAATTGGCGCCGATGCGGTGCCGGTGCGCGTCGGGGTAGGAGAACCAGCGGGCCATCAGCATCTTGTCCGGGCTCGGCCCGGTGCCGGGTACCGAACTGCTCGGCTCGAACGCCGCCTGCTCGATCTCGGTATGGTAATCCGCCGGATTGCGGTCGAGCGTCATCCTGCCGACGTCGATCAGCGGATAGTCGCCGTGCGGCCAGACCTTGGTCAGGTCGAAGGGGTTGAACCGGTATGACTTCGCCTCGTCGAACGGCATGATCTGCATCTTCAACGTCCAACTCGGGAAATCGCCGCCTTCGATGGATTCCCACAGATCGCGGGTGTGATAGTCGGTGTCCATCGCCGCCATCTGATCGCCTTCGTCCTGGGTGAAGAACTCGATACCTTGATCGGTCTTGAAGTGGTACTTGACCCAGAACCGTTCCCCGGAGGCGTTCACCCACATGTAGGTGTGGCTGGAGTATCCGTTCATGTGCCGCCACGTGCGCGGGATACCGCGGTCACCCATCAACCAGGTCACCTGGTGCGCGGATTCCGGCGACAGCGTCCAGAAGTCCCATTGCATGTCGTGGTCGCGCAGATTGTTGTCGGCGCGGCGCTTCTGGGAACGGATGAAGTCCTGGAACTTCATCGGGTCGCGCACGAAGAAGATCGGCGTGTTGTTGGCGACCATGTCGAAGTTGCCCTGCTCGGTGTAGAACTTCAGCGCGAACCCGCGCGGATCGCGCCAGGTGTCGGGGCTGCCGCGCTCTCCAGCGACGGTGGAGAAGCGGGCCAGCATCTCCGTCTTCTTCCCCGGTTGGAAAACCTCGGCCATGGTGTAGGCACTCACGTCGTGGGTGACCTCGAAGACGCCGAACGCGCCGCCGCCCTTCGCGTGCGGCTGGCGCTCGGGCACCCGTTCCCGATTGAACGCCGCCATCTTCTCGATCAGATACCAGTCCTGCAGCAGGATCGGCCCATCCGGGCCGGCGGTCAGTGAATGCTCGTCGCTGGGGACCGGGATCCCGGCGTCATCGGTGGTGTAGTTCGGGCCAGACATCTCTCTCCTCTCCTACGAGCCGCGGGCAGGAGGCCGGCGACGAGACCGCAGAGACGAGCGGCGCGATCGCTTCACGACCGCGACGGGGTCTGCGGGTAGGCTCCCGCGCTCGACGAACGGCATCGCCGCCGCAGCCGGCCGATGGCCGATACCCGTCCCGTCGGTCCTGTCGATCGACTTCCCAGGGGACCACTGCTCAAACTAGCGCTGACCAGGCCTTCCGCGACGACGAGCGACCGAGGCCGCGCCACCGGCGGCGCGCGTTCGGTACGCGCACGACCGGCACGGGGGCTCTTTCGCGAGGCGACCGGCGCCCGGCTAGGCTGCGTCGGCTGTCGCATGCCGAATTCCGTCCGACCACAAATTATTTCGATGGGAAACGAAATGAAGCTCGCGCTGTGCGGGGTGCTGGTCGTCTGCGCGTTGTCCGTCTCCGCGGTCGCGGCGGCGTTCATCGTCGCCGAAGCGCGGGCGCACGCGCCGCGCGGTGCCACCAAAGGCTATTTCGCCGATCTACAGCGGCTCGGGGTGCGGACCGCGGGCGACGGCGTGACCGCGGCGCTGCTCGATCTGGGCTACGCGGTGTGCCGGGAATTGGCGGCGGGAACGCCCGAAGCCGACATCGTCGTGCGGGTGAGCGCGCACCAATCGGTGGACGAGGCCGCCGCCGTGGTGGTGGCCGCCGAGCGGAATCTGTGCTGAACCGCCACGATCGGCGAGCGAGGCGCCCCGGTCCGCGGACGTCTCCGGCCGCGAAACGGCGTGCGATGCGGGCTGACCGGAAATTCGGCTCTCCTTGGGTAGATTCCCCCGCGATGTCCAGAATCCCTGCTACATCGAGTGCGAACGACGCGGCCGACGCCGCGGTGCCCGCCGCTATGGTCGGGCGCCGGTATCGCAGCGGCGATCACTACGAGGTCGCCCGCGAGAAGATCCGTGAGTACGCCCGCGCGGTGCGCAATCAGCACCCGGCGCACTGGTCGGAGGACGCCGCTGCCGACCTCGGCTACGGCAACCTGGTCGCTCCGCCGACCTTCGGCGCGGTGCCCGGGTATCTCGCCTATGCCGAGGTGTTCGACACGATCCTGCCCGGCTACGACCTGAGCCGGACCATCCAGACCGACCAGATGATCGAATTCCACCGTCCGCTCCTGGCCGGCGACCGGATCTGTTTCGAGATGTCCCTGGACTCGTTCCGGCACGCGTTCGGCGGCGACCTCATCGTCCTGCGCCAGACCATCCTGGACCAGGATGATCGGCCGGTCCTCACGTCTCGGACCAGCTTGGTCGGGCGGGCCGACGAGGCCTTGCCTGACTGGTTGGACGCGGTGGTGATGCACGGAGTACGCCCGGAGGCCCGGCAGCAGCGCCGTGTCCCCGACCCGCGCCGCGTGGGGAACGGCAGCGAGCCCGCCCGCGAGACGCCCGTCACATCGGCGAACCCGCGGGGACGGCGGTTCGAAGCCGTGCGTCCGGGAGCTGAACTTCCCCCACGCACACTCACGGTCAGCCAAGGCGACCTGGTCAATTACGCCGGAGTGGCGGGCGACCCGAACCCCATCCATTGGAGCACCGAGGCGGCGGCCAAGATGGGAATGGGAACGGTTGTCGCGCAGGGCATGTTCACCATCGGGCTCAGTGTGGATTTGCTCACTTCGTGGCTGGGCGACCCCGGGGCCCTGCGCTCCTACAACGTCCGGCTGACCAATCCGGTGCACGTCGGCGCGACCGGAGGCCGGATCGAGTTCTCGGGCCGGGTGAAACACCTGGACGCGGACACGCGCACCGCCACCGTCGCGATCACCGCCGAGCACGACGGCCACAAGATCTTCGGTCGCGCGACGGCCGAGGTCGTCCTCGCGTGATCGCGCGACCCGTTCGCGCCGCCGCATCGGTGTGTTTGGTCCGGAGCGACGCGGGCACGTTGGAGGCGGAGCACGCGCCCGCCGGGATCGGTGGACGCGAACTCGGCACTCGATCGAGCGGGCAACCGGCCCGCTCGCACCCGAAAGGACCGGTATCTGTCGTGGTTGTGCTTCTTGCTGTGATCGGCTCGGCTTCCCTTGCCGTCATCGCGGTCCATGCCACGGTCGTCGCACGAAGCTTGGCGGAAGTCCGCTCCCCGCGCCGCGACGGCGCGACCAGGGACGACGAGCGGAGCACCGCACGACTGACGGGCACCATGGTCTGATCTTCCGGCCCCCTTCGCGCCCAGCCTCCGCTTCTGCCCAGCTGAACACCGTCATGTCTCGGTCGGGTAGCGGATCGGATACGATCTTGCCTGCCTCTCGGTCCAGCAAGCGGCCGCTGAGACAGTAGGCGTGCGCTGGTGCCGCCATTGGGGATCGGAGGCCGGGTTGTCGGTGTTCGCCGACGACGGCATCAGTGCTGTCAGTCGTTCCGTCGCAACCGGACCCACGACCGGCGGTGTCCGTGCGGCGTGACGGGACAGACGACGATCCCGAGGTGATGGTCGGCGCGGATTGGCCGTGGCAGCAACCTTCGGTGCTCTTGATCGAGGACGACCCGGGGGATGCGCTGCTGGTGGAGGAACTGGTCGTGGACGGCGCGCCGGGCCTGCGACTGGACTGGGTCCGGTCGCTGGCGGAGGCCGCCGAGCACCTCGCCTCCGCCGAGCCCGACTGTGTGCTGCTGGACCTGCATCTGCCCGATGCAAACGGGCTCGAGGCGGTGGAGCGCATCCGCAGGCACACCGACCAGGTCGCGATCGTGGTGATGACCGGGCTCGATCAGGAGCAGACCGGGTTGGCCGCGGTCGCGGCGGGAGCTCAGGACTATCTGGTCAAAGGCCGGGTCGAGCCGGAGCTGTTCGGGCGCGCCGTGCGGTACGCGATCCAGCGCAAGCAGGCCGAGCGCACCAGCGCGGCCCTGCAGGCGAGCAATATGCGCGCGCAGGAGAACGCGCGGCTGGAGCGCGGCCTGCTGCCCACCCCGCTGTTGCGGGGACAGCGGGTGGTCGACGTCGTGGCGCGCTACCGTCCCGGCCGGGCCCATTCACTGCTCGGCGGCGATTTCTACGACGTCGTGCAGGACGCGGACGGCACGGTGCACGCCGTCATCGGCGACGTGTCGGGCCACGGCCCGGACGAGGCGGCGACCGGCGTGGCACTGCGCCTGGCCTGGCGCACCCTGGTGTTGAGCGGCGTCACCGGCGCACGGCAACTGCGGCTGCTCGAGCAAGTGTTGCTGGCCGAACGCACCGGCAAGCAGACTTTCGCGACGGTCACGAGCCTGGTGTTGTATCCCGGCGACCGCCGCGCCCAGGTGCTGCGGGCCGGGCACCCGGGGATGCTGCTGCGCTCGGCTTCCGGATTGACCTGGGTCGAGGTCCCCGGCGGGCCCGCCCTCGGCTTTCTGCCCGGTCGCGCCGAGTGGCCCGTCCACGATCTGGAGCTGCCGCTGGGCTCCGGGCTGATGGTGTTCACCGACGGCCTGTTCGAAGGGTACGCCGGGACCGACCGGGAACGACTCGGTGAGCAAGGGCTGATGGAGGTCGCGCGCGCCGTGCGAGCCGCGGATCCCGACTGGTTCGTCGACGAGCTGATCGGTCGCGTGGAGGCGCTGGCGGGTGCGTCCGGCGGATTGGACGACGATGTCGCCATTCTGTATCTGGGATGGAACGGCGACGGGCAAGGACAGGACCGATGACGATGACGACCGGTCGAGCGCCGCTCAGCGCACGATTGACCGCCCAGGCCTGGTTCCAACTGGTACTGGCCGCGATGGTGCTGGTGGTGATCATCGGCACCGTGGCAGGAGCCCAGGTGATCGCGCAGGCCAACCGCGTGACCGATCGGCTCGTCGACAGGACGTTGCCCGCGGCGGCCGAAGCCTACCGGTTACAGAGTGCCCTGGTTAACCAGGAGACCGGTCTGCGCGGCTACCGGATCACCGCCGACCCGCAGTTCCTCCAGCCCTACCGGGACGGCACCCGGGACGAGGCGCAGTCGGCGACCCGCCTGCGCGAGCTGCTGGCCGATCGAGAGCCGCTGCTCGACGAGCTCGACGCCGTGGAGCAGGCCGCACAGCGGTGGCGCGGCGAGTACGCGGAGCCGCTGGTCGCGGGGTTGGCCTCTGGATCACCCCTCGGCACCGACCCCACCACGCCGGTCCGCGGTAAACCGCTGTTCGACGACCTCCGGACACGTTTCGACACCCAGAACAGCAGTCTCGCGGCGACCATCGCGCACGACGAAGACGAGCTGACCCACACTCGCGCGGTCCGGGACGCCGTGCTGGCCGGGATGGTCGTGGCGTTCCTGTTGACCGGTGTCCTGCTGACCGTGCTGATCCGGCGCTTGATCGTCCGTCCCCTCGGGTCCTTGACGGATGCGTCGCTGCGGGTGGCGGGCGGCGACTTCGATCATCACATCGACGCCCACGGCCCCGCAGACCTGGTGACCGTCGCGAACGCGGTGGAGAGCATGCGCCGCCGCATCGTCGCCGAGCTGGATTCCTCCCGCGCCAAGGAAGCGGTGCTCGCGGAGCAGAAGACGGATCTGGACCTGCAGGCCGTGGAACTGCGCCGGTCCAACGCCGAGCTGGAGCAGTTCGCCTATGTCGCCTCGCACGACCTGCAGGAGCCGCTGCGCAAGGTTGCGTCGTTCTGCCAGTTGCTGGAGAAGCGCTACGGCGACAAGCTCGACGAGCGCGGCAAGCAGTACATCGACTTCGCCGTCGACGGCGCCAAGCGGATGCAGGTGCTGATCAACGACCTGCTCACCTTCTCCCGCGTCGGCCGCGTCACCGACCGCACCGAACCCACCGGCCTCGGCCCGGCCTTGGACAAGGCCCTGACCAATCTCTCCGCGGTGATCGACGACACCACCGCGAGCATCCAGCGGCCCGACGAGCTGCCCGAGATCATCGGCGATCCGACCCTGCTGACCATGCTGTGGCAGAACCTGATCGCCAACGCCATCAAGTTCCGCGAGCCCGACCGCGTACCGCGGATCGAGATCACCTGCGAACCGGCCGAGAACGGCAGCGGCTGGCTGCTGTCGATCTCGGACAACGGCATCGGTATCGCGCCCGAATTCGCCGAGAAGGTGTTCGTCATCTTCCAGCGGCTGCACAATCGTGAGGAGTACAGCGGAACCGGTATCGGGCTGGCTGTCTGCAAGAAGATCGTGGAGTATCACGGCGGCCGGATCTGGATCGACACCGAGTACACCGCGGGCGCTCGCTTCTACTTCACCCTGCGCACCGCCGAAGCCGACCTCACCGTCCGCACCGCCGACGTACCCGCCCCTGAAGGAGCCACCGCATGACCGATCCCGGCCAGCCCATCGACATCCTGCTCGTGGAAGACGACCCTGGCGACGAGCTGATGACGCGAGAAGCCTTCGAGGACAACAAGATCGGCAATACCTTGCACGTCGCCAGGGACGGCGAGGAGGCGCTCGAATTCCTCTACCGCCAAGGACGGCACGCGGACGCTCCGCGGCCTGATCTGATCCTGCTCGACCTGAACCTGCCCAAGTACGACGGCAGGCAGGTGCTGGAGAAGATCAAAGCCGACCCTGATCTGTCGCACATCCCGGTGGTCGTGCTCACCACCTCCGCGGCCGAGGAGGACATACTGCGCAGTTACCGGCTGCACGCGAACGCGTACGTCACCAAGCCGGTGGACCTCGACCAGTTCGTCGCCGCCATCAAACAGATCGACGAGTTCTTCGTCCAGGTCGTCCGACTGCCGCGCCAAATGCTGTGATGACGTTCGCCGCGGTGCCGGTGCCGGTGGTTCTCACCGACGGGACCGCGGCCTTGCATGAGGAATGATCAACTGGGTATAGCTTCGGGGAGAACGGCACATCCACGGCGAACACGACAGCCGAGCTCGACGGCGGTCCACGTGCTCGGCGTGGCGAGTACAGCGCACCGATCCCCGATAGGGAGGTAACGAGGTGACGGCGCATCGACGCTATCGGCGAGGCACGACGACGGGAAAACCGGGCCGCGACAGACACACTGCGATCCCGGCGGCTGGTACGCGCTCGTGAGCGCGGGCGAGCGGGTTCCCCTACCCAACGCCGTGACGCCGCTGGAGCTGGACTTCCCCGCCGAGGCGGTGCAATTGGCTACCGTCCGGCATACCTTGCAGGATTGGCTCACCCAGTGCGGCATGGCCGCGGCCCCGGCCTACGACGTGCTGCTCGCCGTCGGTGAGGCGTGTACCAACGCCGTCGAGCACGGCCATGAAGGCGACGGCGGCGTGGTCCGCTTGCGCGCGTCGGTCGACGGCGACGAACTCCGGGTGACCATTTCCGACAGCGGCCGATGGAAACACCCTGATCCGCAAGCCGATTCGCTGCGGGGTCGGGGCATGCCACTGATCCGCGCACTCATTCCAGAGGTCACCGTGACCGCCGGCGATACCGGCACGGTGGTCGATCTGCGCACACCCTTTTCGGCATAGTCCCGAACCTACGCGCCACCGGGCGGATGGTTCCGCGCGTCTCGCAGACGGACGTTGTCGGCCTGCAACCGGTCGTTGTCCGCGTGCAGCCGGTCGTTGTCCGCGTGCAGGTCGGCGTTCGCGTCCTCCAAGTCGAGGATGCGGCGGATGCCGGCCAGGTTCGCTCCCGTGGCGACCAAGTCGGTGATTCGCCGCAGCCGGGCCAGATCGTCGCCGCTGTAGCGGCGTGTGCCCCCGTCGCTGCGCGCAGGGGTCAGCAATCCGTGACGCTCGTAGAGCCGGAGCGTCTGCACCCCGATTCCAGCCAGTTCGGCAGCGACCGAAATCCCGTACACCGCTCGGTCGGGATCCGGCAGATGCACCGAGTCGCCCCTCTCCTGCGCCATCCATCCTCACTTCACTTCGGCCGACAGATTTCCTAGTTTAGCGCCTTGCGCTCAACTTTCTCCGGTGGTACAAAAAATCTATGCCAGACAACAGAGGTTATCTGGTCCCTACTATGGAGAATGGAGTGAGTTGGAGGTGGCGACCATGCTGATGCGCACCGATCCGTTCCGCGATCTGGACCGTCTGACGCAGCAGGTGTTCGGCACGAAGGCGCACCCCGCGGTGATGCCGATGGATGCCTGGCGCGCCGGCGAGGAGTTCGTCGTGGAGTTCGACCTGCCCGGTATCGATCCCGAATCCCTGGACCTGGACATCGAGCGCAATGTGGTGACGGTACGCGCGCGTCGTCCCGAACTGGACTCGGGCCGGGAGATGATCGCCGCGGAACGCTCTCGCGGCGTGTTCAGCCGTCAACTGTTCCTGGGCGAGAACCTCGACACCGACAAGATTCGCGCCGACTACACCGACGGCGTTCTCCGCCTCACGATTCCCGTGGCAGAGAAGGCCAAGCCACGCAAGATCGAAATCGGCCGCGGTAACGGGCACAAGGCGATCGACGTCTGAGAAGCCGCGTAAACCGCAAGATTCCCGCACAATCGAAAGCGAGGTGATGTCGCAGCCAGTGATATCGGAGTCAAATCTGCGAAGAGTGTCATTCCCGCTTTTTCGGGCGGGCCCGGAATACCGGGCCCGCCTCTCGCCGAAATATGGAAGATGTTGTCGCACAAGCGTTTTCGTGCGAACGGAGCGTACTCGATGGAGCATCCGATTATGGCAGCCACCGATCCACCCGACCCCATGCTCACCGCGACCGAGACCGACGCCGCGATCGTCTGGCCCGACCCCAGTCCGCTGGACGCTTGGTGGCGGCGGATCATGCATTCCGATCCGGTGCGGCGCAGCGCCGCGTGATCCGGCCTCTATCCTTGACTTTCGTGACCGAACAGCCCTACCGCCCCCGTGCCGCGGCGGAATACTGGCGCCGCGGCACGGTGGTCTGGTTCAACATCGAGAAGGGCTTCGGGTTTCTACAGCCCGAAGACGATCCCACGCCGGTTTTCGTCGAGTACACCAGCATCGAGACCACGGGATACAAAGCGCTGTACGCGGGTCAGCCAGTGGTGTTCACCGCCGCCATGCGCAAGCGCGGCCCCGAGGCCACGGCGGTGCGCCCGATGCTGCCCGACGCTTGACCACGGCCCTGGGCCCGGCGGCAACGGTCAGATGACCGTGCCGACGTCATCGGCCACCAAGGTGTCCAAAGCGCGCTCGGCAACAGCGGCAATCGTCATCGACGGGTTGCACGCCGCGGTGTTCCCGGGCATGAGAGCACCGTCGAGCACGTACAGGCCCCGCTGGCCGTGCACCCGGCCCTCCAGATCACAGACGGCTCCCATACTCGCACCACCCAAGGGGTGCCAGGTCGACGGGAACAGGAGGTTGGTGTCGGTGAGAATGCCCGCCGGACCGGCGATCCGGTGGGCCGCGGGACCGATGTGGTTGTCCTGGATGTAGCTGTCACCGTCCTGCGGCCACTGCAGAATCGCGTCGTCGCGGGCCGCGTCGTAGACGAAGTGCCCACGACCGTCGCTGATGCCGTACCCGACCATCATGGTGCTGTTGGCATCGGCGCCCATGGGCGGGATGGACGCCTGGATCAGCGTGTGAGCGGAGTGCGGGTCGGACCAGTTCTTGCTGCCGTAGACCACTGGACCACCCTGCTCCGCACCGAAACTCGCGGTCGGATCGGTCCACAGGTAGATGCGGTCGGCGTTGGTGCCCCAGCCTTGGCCGAGTCCGTCGGGCATATCGGGAATCAGGCCTTTCGCCGAGGCGCGCACCAGCAGTCTTGTGGTGTTGAGGCTTCCGGCCGCCAGCACCAGCGCACCAGCGGTGATGATCTTGTTCTCCAGCACCGCGCCGCTGGTGTCCAGGCGCTCGACGTGGACGATCCACTTGCCGTCGGCGGCACGCTCGACATCGGTGACCTGGTGCAGCGGCTCGACCGTCACCAGGCCGGTCGCCTCGGCGGCGGCGATGTAGGTGACGTCGACCGAATGCTTGCCGCCGTTGTTCACCCCCATGGCGCCGTCGCCGTTGGTGTAGGAGGGCTTCATCTCGCCCCGCAGTTCGGCCAGGGCGAAGTTCCAGTCGATGGGCATCGGGATCTTCGACAGCGGAAGCCCGGCGCGGCGCACACGGTCGGCGAAGACCCGCGCGGCCGCGTAGTTGGGACTGGCGATCAACTCGTCCGGGGCGACGGCCAAGCCGAGCATGCCTGCCACCCGCGGGTAGTGCACCCTATTCATCGTCGGCCAGTCCAAGGCCTCGGGGAAGTGGGTATCGAACACCTCCCGCGTCGGTTGCAGGGACATCCCTTGATAGACCAGCGATCCCCCGCCCACACCCGCCGCGCACAGCGCGGTCATGTTGGTACCCGGCACCGCCTCGACGAGTCCGGTGTACGGCTCGAAGACCATCGGCTTGCCGAACAATACGGGGCTGGACTTGTACCAGAGCACCCGCTTGTCCAGCGCCGAAGCGCGCGGGAAGGTCTCCGCGTTCGGGCCCGTCCGCCAGCGCAGACCACGTTCGAGCACCAGGACCCGAACTCCGGCCTCGGCCAGGCGCAGGGCGGTGACGCCACCGCCGAACCCCGATCCGATGACGACCACCCGATGCTCCTCGCGGGTGAGCGGAACGCTGTTCACCCGCGCGGCGATCGGACTCGTCGTGTTCGCGTAGCGGGAGGCGACCACGAGACCGCCCGCCGCGGCTGCTCCGGTCAACAGTGACCGGCGCGAAATTGCTGACATCACACACCCTCGAAGATCAGACGCGAGCTCGGATCTCGCGCGGCCCACCATGGCCGCTACGGGACAGTAATGTAACCGGACATGCATGTCCGGTAGTGGCATGATCTGTAGCAGAGGTCACAATCGCTTCGGAGGTGGTCGGGTGCTCGATGAAGTTCCGGATGCGGCTGCGGTCCTCGCGCAGGCACCACTGGATATTGGGTTCCTCCTGCGGTCCTCGACGTACGCGGAGAACTCGGTGTAATCGCGACGTTCCGTTCAACCAGGTCGAAAACGGCCGATGACCCGCGCGAATCGAGTAGTCGGCTACCCGTGCTCCGATGGCCGATGCCCGCGACCATTCAGCCATGTCAGACAACATCTACGCCGGCGCGTCGGTTCAGGTCTACCCCCAGGACGCCCCACTGAGTCACCCGCACGCCTGCGTCAACGGCTTCCTCGACTACGTCGCGAAGTTCAACACGATCAATTTCCACGCCAAGGACGACGACGTCCGGGAATGGCGTTACGACAAGGAGTACGACAACTGGCAGGATCGCCTCGGCATGGACTCGGTGAAGGTCTTCTATCACTACGCGCACAGCACGACCATGGACGACGGCGTGTTCCTCACCGCGATGGGCCGGACCTGGGACGACACCATCTACGCGTGGTCGGATCGAATGAGTTTCGGTGACCAGCGGTTGCGCTACTTGTTCCTCCACGGATGCGAGTCGTTGCGAATGCACGACGGGCACAGCCCATTTCGCACCTGGCATACGCCGAACCTGGGCGCACGGATGCTGTTCGGGTTCGACAGCCTCACCTTCGACACCGATCAGCAGGGAACGCGGTTCTTCAAGGAGTGGAACACCGGCAAGTCGTTCAGCCAGGCCTGGCAGGACGCGGCGCTGTCGATCTTCCACAACGATCACCGGGTGTCCTCGGCGGCATGTGGCGCCACCGACCGGGAGGCACAGGACCGGCTGTGGAACGAGCGTCTCTTCTTCGGCGAGCCGGTGTCGGACAATTGGTACTGGTGGCGATGGGCTGGCCAAGTCCCCATCGAGGTCGACCTCGGCCTTCACGTTCCTCGCCGGCCGCGGGCGCTGCGCTTGTCGCGCCGTCGCGCCGACGCGGATACCGCCGCCGAACTCGCCGAACGGTTCGGTCTGCGGGCCGTGCTCGCCGAGCCTGCGTCACCCACAGCCGAGGAATATTCTGCCCCGGTCGAATTCGAACCGCGACTGGTCATGCATCCGGACGGCGCGTACCACGTGTTCTACGCCGAGCCGGACCGCACTGCCGACAGCATCGCACCACAGGAGGTTCGGGATATCGCCGATCGCGCGATCCGGCAGCTCGACCTCGGCCACGACCTGGCGTTGGCCGGCATGTCGGCCACCTTCCACGGCGGTGGCAGCCGCGACGGCGACGAGGTAGCGGCATCGGTGGCCGAGTACACCCTGCACTACCGCCAGGTCTACGACGGCGTCGCCGCGGTGGCAGGCGGCGATGGTCAACTGAGCGTGACGCTCGACCCGGCGGGTCGGCTCTGCTCGATATCGGACACGACAGTCCCGATCGCGGGCGCCGACGAGACCCGCCCGCCATCGGGCGACGATTTCGACGCCATGGCGGCTCTGGACGCGGCGACCAGCGCGCGGGCCGAATGCCTGCGCGACGGAGCGCGCTCGAGCGTCGTGCCCGATTCGCTCGAGGTCGGCTACCGCTTCGATCGCGACGCCGCGATCGTTGTCGCCCGGCAGGCGGTCGAGATCACCTCCAGTGACCGCTTCCGGATCCGCGACGTCGTCGAGATCACCGTCTGAGCCGGGCCCGGCGCCCTCTCTCCCGCGCATTCCGGGTCTCAGTCCTGGATGGTTTGTCGACCAGAACGAACCGCGCCCACCCGCACCTACGTCGACAGGCGCGGATTCATTCCGGACCCGGCGGAGTCAGAGCGCGCAGGCATAAGGCCGTGATGCGCTCGACGTCGCCGGGAGCGGGCTCGCCGCGTCGGCGCAACCGCTCGGCGAGCGTGCCGGTGGTCGCGTAAGCGCCGCGTCGGAATCCGATGCGGCGCTTACCAATTCCGCGAGCGTGTCGCGCAGTAGCCCGGCAGGCGCGGTGTCCACCACATCAGGTCCGGCCGTCAACCCCCAGACCCGGCCCAACGGCGTTCCAGAGCACGGCCAGTGTCGCGGCCGCGGTCCGCTCTTCGGTCTGCGCCAGGATCGCCGCGACCAGCGCCGGAAGCGCGCACGCGGGTCGGCTTCCTTGGCCATCGGGTGGGCCACACAGCCGGTCAACCGCTCCGCTCCGCCCTCCAGCAGGGCGGCCCCCAGCGCGTCCTTGGACGGGAAGTGCCGATAGAACGCGTCGTTGGACAGCCCGGCGGTGGCCACGATGTCCGTTACCCGTGGACGTCCGGTGGTACCGGCCGCGCTGATCACCGTCAGCGCGGCGTCCACCAATGTGCGCACCATCGCGTACTCGGCGCCGCGTTTGACCAACGTCCGCCGGGCGCTCCAGTCCAGCGAGTTGCGGCAGCTGGCCGCGAAGCGGCTGGCCGGCTAGCGCCCCTATCCGATGCGCCGCGACTCGCGTCGGCACCGGACTTCACACCGCTGCTCCGAGCTGCTATACATTAGGGGAGGCTTACCTCGTTAGTCGAGGCTAACCTCAGCGATAAAGTGACCTGGTTGTGAGGCTTCATGTATGTCTGCATCTGTAACGCGGTGTCCGAAGGTGACGTGCACACCTGCGTTTCGGCGGGCGCCGACAGCATCCGCCAGGTGAAGAACGCCTGCGGATGGAAGCCCGGTTGCGGCAGCTGCACGGCGCGGTTGGCCGAGGTGATCGGCCGCGCGCGGGCATCCACCGGAGCGCAACCCTCGGCCGCCTGAGCCGACACACCAGGCGGTCTGTCCGCAGCTGCGCGCATTTTGTGCCACGATCGCTGCTATGGACGGCGACAAGGACATCGTTGCGCTGCTCAACGAGCAGCTGACGGCCGAACTCACGGCGATCAACCAGTACTTCCTGCACGCCAAGATGCAGGAGAACTGGGGCTTTACCAAGCTGGCCCGGCACACCCGGCACGAGTCCATCGATGAGATGAAACATGCCGAGATCCTCACCGACCGGATCCTCTTCCTGGAGGGCCTGCCGAACTACCAGAAGCTCAACCCGCTGCGCATCGGGCAGAGCGTGCCCGAGCAGCTGCGGGCCGATCTGCAGATCGAGATGGAGGCGGTCGAACGGCTGCGCCGTGGCATCGAGTTGATGCGTTCACGCGGCGACGTCACCTCCGCTCGTATCTTCGAGCAGATCCTGGAAGACGAAGAACAGCACGTCGACTACCTGGAAACCGAACTCGATCTGGTGGAGAAACTCGGCGAGCCGCTGTACCTCCAGCGCTTCACCGAGACTCCGGACGACTGATCTGCCCTCGCGGTGCGCCTCGGAGCGGCCGACCGGCGTTACGCTCCGGCGCTCGTCACGCCGAGGCGTATCGCCGGGCCAGCCGCCTCCGGTGCTCCGCGGGCGAACCATCGACGACGCCTTCGACTTCCATGCGCCCTTCGGCGGCTATCCCAAGAGCGGAAACGATCGGGAATGGGGTGAATTCGGTTTCCACGACCACCTGGAGATCAAGGGCATCCTCGGGTACGCGCCGGACGAGACCGGGACGTAGTGAGGGGATGAGGCCGACGACGCCCACAGGGGCGCCGGGCGGGTAGCGACGGGACACGCCCGCCCGATCGGCCGGCGCTCGCCACGGCTCGGTCAGCCTTCGGGCCAGACGTCCTTCAGCAGCAGCGCGGCATCGGCAGACTGGCGCACGCCCGCCGCATACGCGGGAGCAAGCGCCGCCGAGTCGAACACGTCGATTCCGAACGCGGCGACGCCTTCCTCGTCGGGGACAATGGAAACCTCTGTCGCCGAGCCCAACTCGCGATCGCTGGGGATGCGCGGGAACATGTGCGCCAAGGGTTCGAGGATCACCACGACATCCGCGCCCGCGGCCAGGTCCGCGTTGACCGGCGAGCGCAACCCGCCGTCGAAGTAGTGGCGGCCGTCGATCGGGACCGGCGGGAAGACACCGGGCACCGCCGTGCTGGACGCCAGCGCTTCGGGCAACGACGCGGCGCCGTCCTTGGTCCATGCCCGCAATTCACCGGTGGTGATGTCGATCGCGGTCACGACGAGATCGCGCGCCGGCCACCGCGCCACACCGGCCAGTCCGCCGATGCGCGCGATGTGCTCGTCCGGATCACCGGCCTGCGCGGCCAGCGCCAGCTCCCCCGCCCGGCGGCGTGCCTGGGCCGGATCCTGACCGGGTGCGCGCAGCACGCCGAATATCTCCGCAATTCGCGCCGGATCCGCCCGCACCGGCGCCGCCGACGTGGAGGGCGGCCGCAACAAGCGCGCCGGATCGCCACCGTCGGCCAGAACCGCACCGACCACCGCCCCGGCGGAGGTCCCCACGAATCGGTCGGCCAGCGTCAAGTCGATACCGTTGTCCCGCAGCCCTGAAGCCAGTCCCGCCAACCACGTCAGACCGACCGGACCACCCCCGCCCAGCACCAGCGCGACCGAGAAAACCTTGGATGACACCGTGTCCGACATGACGCCAGCCTATCCACACCGGCCCCGGCCGACCGCTTGCTCATTCGGCCGACTCGTCGACCGGGCCCCGCGATCCCTCAACGGTGATAGATCTCCACGACGGCGTTGCCGACCACCCCGACGAGACCGGGACCCCAGTTCATGCACCCTGTCGTCGTACGCTGCCCGTTCGGCGTGAAGGGATAACTGAGCTGGACGTAGGAACCGACCGCGTACAGCGGGAACGGCCCCGAGCTGTAGATGCCTACGCATTCCACGGCAAGATGTATTCGGCTCCCTCGAGCTCGTCGGGTTGGCAGACCGCCGAAGCGCTGAACAGATCCCGCTCGACGACGCAATCCCGCGGCGTCGCCTGAGCCGGGCCCGAACCGGCGACCGCCACGAAGGCCGGCACCGGAATCCCGGCGACCCCGAGCCGCGCGAGTGCGGCGACAGTGCTTTTCATCGAAGCTCCACATCATCTCGCCACGGGGCGGTAGCCGGTCAGCTTTGTTTCCGCTGGCGCTCTCGCAACACGTGGGAACGCAATCGTGAGAATCCCTTGACCCGCACGCTGCGCAGATGGCGCAAGAGGAATTGGTCGTCGTCATCCAGAGCCGCGGCGGCGCCGTCGTCGAGGAGGACGGTCCCAGGGCGGGCCACGCCGGTGAGCCGAGCGGCGACGTTGACCACCGTGCCGTAGAGGTCGCCGAAGCGGGTGAGGACGGGCCCGTACGCCAGGCCCACCCGGATCTGGGGCATTTCCGGAACGGTTTGCGCCGCTCGGGCGACCGCCGCGTGCATCGCCAGGGCGATTCGCGCACCGTCGCGGGCATTCTCGGCGGCGAACATCACCTCGTCGCCCACGTTCTTGATCACCCAGCCGCCGTGGGCGGTGACCGCTTCGGTGGTGGTGGTCTCGAATGTCTCCAGCAGATCCGTCAACTCGTCGAGGTCGAGGTGACGGGAAAGCCGGGTGTAGCCGACCATATCGGCGAAGCCGACGAGCAGTTGGCGTGTGGCGCCATCGGATCGAGTGAGCGGCTCAGCGCCGCGGCGAGATGTCGTTGCCACGCGTACTGCTGCAGATCGGTGAGCACCGCGATGGTCCGGGCAGTGGCCTGGCGGTTCGATTCGGACATCGACTGCCCGCCTTCGGCGGCGATGCGGCTGCCGATCTCACGGGCGATCAGATCCGCCTGCCACTCGGCCAGTCGCGCCATCGCCTGACCGACACTGCGGGCGGCGGCGATCTGACTCTGCTCGCTCGCCCCCGCGACCGGGTCCATCGCGGTGAAGTGGCGCACCGCGGCGATGTCGGCATCGGTGAACACCACGTCGTCGTCACTCGCCGTGGCGGGGAAGCCGAGCGCCACCCACAGCTTCTTGGCACGTTCGACAGACACTCCGGAAAGCTCGGCCACCTGGGCGCGCGTGTACCGTCGTGGGCCGCCGAGCAACGACTGCTCGACCACAGCGTCGACCACGTCGGTCACCGCACCGGATTCGATCACCCCGCCAGTACAGCACATGCGGCGGCGACCGGCGCCCGATGATTCATGCCCAGATTCGCGACAGCGCCGAACGGGAGTACGTCTGCTGGGGCGTCACGGTGATCAGGTCGCAAACCTCGACGAGTTCGCCCGGCACCGCATTGCCGAAGTGGTGCAGACCCGGTGCGATCACGGCGTCGACGCCGAAGGTGCGGACGACGTCGACGAGGCGATCCACCGGCGCGTCGGTGCCGGCGCCGAAGGTCACCGTCTTACACAACTCGTAACCCAGGCGTTTGGCCAGACTCCGCATCTGCGCTTCGTCCCAATCCTGGGACACACCCGAGACGTCCTTGCGGAGATATCCCAGTGCGGGTGGTTTGGCCCTCATCGGTACTCCCTTGCCGCGTTGCCGAAGTAGTCGAAGCGCCTGCACTCCTGCGGCTCGCGCGGTGTCGGCGCATCGAATTGCAGGCTGAGCAAGTTATTGACATCATATGTTGTCAACAGCAGTCGATGTCAACATGTGAGGCGTTCGACAAAGCGGCTTTCCGGCATCGCCCGCACCGAGCGTACCGCCGAAGGGCGAGCTGCGCCGGTTGCGCCGCCTGGCAATGGGATCTGTTGGACCACAACACTTTTCGGTAACAGACCGGACACGGGGTGGTGTCGGGACACAGCCTTCGAACCGGCGGTCCATTCCCATGGACGACGCGGCCGATGCGTCGGCTATTCCAGAATTCCGGTCTGCCTGCCCGCGCCGGGCGCCTGGGTCAGTGGCCGCCGCGCCAAGACCGCACCGAGGGCGATCATGCCCGCGCCGAGCACGAAATGCAGCCAATTGTCGGCCGTATCGAGCGGCACGAAGTTCGCGTCGCTGCCGGGGTTCACGACGAGTCCGTACAGCCACAGCACGAGATAGAGGGCACCGCCGCCGAGGAGGAACGCGCGCGCCGACGGAGCCGTGCGGGCGGCCAGCACTCCGGTGAGGCCGAAAGCCAGATGGACCGCGTTGTGCAGCACCGACACGCTGAACAGACCGAGCAACTGGGCCTGCGAGTGATGTCCCGCCCAATCGAGTTCGCCGTAATCGGTCGTGATCCCCGGAATGAACCCCAGGATCCCGACCAGGAGGAACGCGGCTCCCACCGCCATGGCGGCGACCTGAAGAGGAGACCGCCGATCCGTTGTCGCGCCCGGTGTGGAATTGGACATCGCCGAACCAGCCCTTTCGGTGTGGGTGGACCTCCGTCCACACCGTGCTACCCGGGCGACAACGAGGCAAACAACGACAGCCCAGCCCGGCGGGACGACATCGCCCCGCAGCGAGCGGCAGAGTCCGAGCACCGCCCATCGCGACGAACGAGCGAGACATGGTCGTGCTGAGACGCCACCCACATACCGTGCGACAGAGGCACTTTCGTGATTAGCATCTCCTCCGTTCGGCGCACCGAAAGCCACGGCGGCGAAAGCATCGGCGTTCGCGCTGGTTATTCCGTTCGCAGCGGGGTCGGTCGCGGCTTTCGGACACGATTGCGGAGGCATCGGCCCCGCGCCGCGGACTCGCGCGCGCCATCCGGTCGGTGAATACTGTTGACGACTCGAAAACAACTGTCCGCCTTGGTAAGCCGACGCAGTCTGTCAACCGGATGGTGATGCCAGGGAGGCAAGGACCGTGTTGGTCTGGTGTGTTGTGACGATGATCGTGGTCGTTCTGCTGGGAGGAGCGGCGTCGGCGATGGCATGGGATCCGCGGGGGCGTCGCCGCTCGGCCGCCGCTACGCCGGTTCCGGTGTCGGTGACCTCGGAGTCCACCGTGCCGAACCAGGGCGAGTGGCCGCGCACACGGTGAACGCGACGTCCGGCCCGCAAGAGGGATACCCGGATGAGTGCACGGGCGCGGTAGCGACGATGCGCCGGCCGCTGTCGCCGGAGGCGCGTTTGCGGCCGCATTGCTCGCTCTAGCACCTTCCGTCATCAGCGGCATACTCGGAATCTCTCGGGCGCATTCTGTTCGCACGAAGGTGCGGTCGTAGCCTTCCCCGGATCGGGATCGCACCGGCGGCAAGATCGTCCGCACCACCGCCGAACTTTTGCCGGGAAGCATCGTCGTCCCCGCGATTTCCGATCACGCTGATCGAGTCCATTGCTGCCGATTCACGATCCGAGGCACGGTTGTCCAGGGCGGGCAGGCGGTTGGAGGCGTGGTGGCGAACGGATCAGCCCGGACATTCCGGTGTCCGGAGTCATGAGCTACGGGAGAGGCGCACTGCTCGCCGCGGCCGCCGACAGCGAGGCCGGGCAGGACCCCCGCACCCTGCGCAGCGGGCTGGCGATCATGCTGCGCGGGTGCGGGCGGGCACCGGGCGCCGCCGCGGTCGCGATCGGCTCCGGCCTGGTGAACGCGTGCTGCATGGTGCTCGCCGCGAGAGCCGTCGGATGGAGTACGGAGCACGTGGTGGTCGCGAGCTTCGCCGAGGGCCGTTTCCTGGCGGGCGCCGCCGCGACCGGTGCGGCCTTCGTGCTGGCGGTCTCGCTGCTGCGCATCGCGACGATCATCCTGCGCGGTGTGGCGACCGGCACGGTGCAATACCGCAACGAGGCCCAGACCCGCAAAGCCGTGGTCGCGCAATACCTGCGGCTGGGCATCGCCTGGCATCGCCGCAGGCCGGCCGGGCAACTGGTCTCCCGCGCGATCTCCGACGTGGAGACGGCCTGGGATCCCATGCAGCACTTCCCTTTCGCGGTCGGTATGACCGCCATGCTGCTGTTGGTCATGGTCGACATCGCGCTCGCCGACCTCTGGCTCGCTCTGATCGCGCTGGTGCTCATCCCGCTGGTGCTGGCCGCGAATCTGCTCTACCAACGGGTGCTCGCACCGCGGGCCCGGGCGGCTCAGCAGCAGCGAGCACTGGTCAGCGGGCTCGCGCACGAGGCCATCGCCGGACGGCAGGTGGTGCGCACCCTCGGCATCGGCGATCGGGAGATCGATCGTTTCGCGGCGGCCGCCGACGCCTCCCGCGCGGCGAACCGGCACATGGGCAACGCGAGCGCCGTCTTCGACCCCGCGATCGAGCTGATGCCGCCCCTGGCGGCGCTGGCCATCCTGGCCGTCGGCGTGGCACGGGTCGACGCCGGGCTGCTCGGCGTCGGCGCCCTGGTGGAGGTGATCTACCTGCTCATCACCACCGCGATTCCGCTCAACGTCATCGCCCGCTTCCTCGGCGTGCTACCGCTGGGCGTGGCGGGGCAGACCCGAGTCGACCACGTACTCACCGCCGCCGACCGCCCGGCGCACGGGCAGCTCCCACTCGGCGCGCACGATCGCGGCGTCGCCGTGCAGCTCGCCGGAGCCGGTTACGGCTACACCGGCGACACCCGCGCGGTGCGCGACCTGACCGTACGGGTACGTCCCGGCGCCGTACTGGCGGTGGTCGGCGCGACCGGCGCGGGCAAGAGCACGCTGCTGGCGCTGCTGGCGCATCTGCTCGAGGCCGACCGGGGCGCAGTCGCGCTCACCGGGGTCGACACCCGGCGCCTCGCACCGGACGCGGTGCGCCGCCGGACCGCGCTGGTCACCCAGAACGCCTTCTTGTTCGCCGACACCGCTCGCGCCAACATCACCCTCGGCGCCGCGGCCTCGGACGAAGAGATCGAGCGCGCGCTGCGCATCGCCGACGCCGCGGGGTTCGTCGGCCGCCTCCCCGACGGCCTGGACACCTACCTCAGCGAAACCGTGCAACTCTCCGGTGGTCAACGTCAGCGGTTGGCGCTGGCGCGCGCCGTCTTCCGCCGCCCCGGCCTGCTCCTGCTCGACGACGCCACCTCCGCGCTGGACCCCCTGGTGGAGCGGACCGTGGTGGAGGCGCTGCGCGCCGAGTACGCGGGCGACGACCGCCGCACCACGGTGGTGCTGGTCGGGCATCGCGCCGCGACGGTCGGTCTCGCCGACACCGTGGTTTTCCTCGCCGGTGGACGCATCGTCGCGCAGGGACGGCACGAGGACCTTCTCGCTACCGAACCGGCGTATCGCGCGCTGCTCGGCGCATACCACGCGTCCGATCAGACCGACACCATGGAGCCGGCGTGGTGAACACGAGTCCAACCGAGCCGACGGGACCCGACTACCGAACCACCGGTCTACTGCGCCGGGTGCGCCGCGACACCGTGCTGTCCCGCCGCACTCTCGCGGTGATCTTGCTACTGGCCGTCGTCGCGGCCTCCGGCCGGATCGTCATCCCCGTCACCATCCAATACGCCCTCGACCACGCGCTGCTCGGTGCGATCGACCAGGCCACCCGCGCACGCGTCGTGACCGGCGCCGTGTTCGCCGGAGTACTCGCGGTACTGCTGGCGATGCTCGCTTCCGCGTTGATGAACCACCGGGTCATCCGCACCGTCGAGCAGGCACTGCTGGATCTGCGGGTGGCCGCCTTCGCCCGCATCCTGCGCCTTTCCCCCGCCCATCCCCGCGCGGATTCCGCAGGCGCTCTCGTCGCGCGCGTCACCAACGACGTCGACGTGGTCACGCTGTACGCCCAGTCCGGCGGAATCACACTGGTGCAGAACATCTCTCAGATGCTGCTGGCGCTCGTGGTGATGCTGGTCTACTCGTGGCCGCTCGCGCTGCTCGTGCTATTGATCGGCATCGGCGTCCCGGTCGCGGGCCACACGTTGCAGCAGTGGGTGGCGCGCCGCTTCGATGCCGTGCGCCGAAGCATCGGCGAACTCTACGGCGGCCTGCTGGAAGTGCTCGTCGGCATCGACACCATCCGCGGTTACGGCATCGAGGAACGGATGCGCGCCCGCGCCGACGCGCAGATCGACGCCGTTCTCGACGCCCAGCGGCGCACCCTGTGGCCGATGGGATTCAACGTCTCCATCGGCGAGGTCGCCAGCGGGCTCATCACCACCTCGGTGGTGGTGGCGGGCACCGCGGCCGGAATGGGCGTGCTGGGACCGGAGCTCGGGCTCAGCGCGGGCGACATCGTCGCCTTCCTGTTCCTGGTGACCTTCTTCGTCCGACCCATGCAGTTCGCCGTCAGCAGCCTCGCCGACGCCCGCAATGCCGAGGCCGGCCTGCGGCGCGTGGTCGAAATCCTGGACATCCCCGAGGAATCCACGGCGGCTCGGCGCACAACGCTGCCATCCGGCCCGGCCATCGTGGAACTGCGCGGCGTCGGCTTCCACTACTCCCCCGACCGGCCCGCGTTACGCGGCCTGGACGTGCGTATCGCGCCCGGCGAGCACGTCGCCGTCGTCGGCGAGACCGGCTCCGGCAAGAGCACTTTCGCGAAACTCGTGACCCGGCAGCTGCTGCCGACCAGCGGCACGCTCACCCTGTGGGGTGTCGACCTCACAGAGATCGCCGACGAAGCACTCACCCGGCGGGTCGCGATCGTCCCGCAGGACGCCTTCCTCTTCGATCGCACCGTCGGCGAGAACATCGCGCTCGGTCGCGCGGGCGATTCCCGCGACGCCGTGCTCGACGTACTGGCCCGGCTCGGGTTGCGGGACTGGGTGCGGACTCTGCCGCAGGGACTGGAGACTCCGGTCGGCCAGCGCGGCGAGGCCTTGTCGGCGGGTGAACGCCAGCTCGTGGCCTTGGCCAGGACCGCACTGGTCGATCCAGATCTGCTCGTCCTCGACGAGGCCACCAGTGGCGTCGACGCGGGCACCGACGTGCGGGTGCAACACGCGCTGGCGCGCCTCACCCGCGGCCGCACCACCCTCACGATCGCGCATCGGATGCACACGGCCGAGACCGCCGATCGGGTGCTGCTCTTCCACGAGGGCCGGATCACCGAGGACGGCACCCACACCGAACTGCTCGAACGCGGCGGGCGCTACGCGCGCCTCCACGCGGTGTGGGCACGCGACACCGTGTCGCCCTCACGACGGATTCCCACCGACGTCGGCGGGTGATCCGGGGCGCGGCAGGCGATCACGGAAACGGCCGAGGCGGTCGCACCACACCGACGAAGTTCGTGCGATGGGTGACGCCACGCCTCGGCCGCCATTGCGACGAGCGGCTCAGCTGACGGAGACGCTGCCGCCCTTGGGCAGATACCCGATCTTCTCCACGGGCAGCTCGCCGACCACGGAACCGGTGCAGTCCCTTCCGGAGTACAGCGTGACGGCACGATCGGTGCTGTTGACGACGGTGATCTGGAACGTGGTGTAGAAAAGTCCGTCGGTGTTCAGGCAGCCCACCGGATCCGCGTGCAGTTCGCCGTTGATCCCCAGCGTGCCGACCGCGGCCTGCGCCGTCCCCGCCGACAGCATGGCCGCGGCCCCCGCCAGGGCCAGCGCACCGACAAACCCAGCAGTACGAATCATTCGTGCCTCCAGTTCTTTTCGATGTCGACCAACCCCGAAGCCGACTTCTGGTGAAAATGCGCCTGTGATTCTGTCACGAGTTCCAGCAGGACGGAACCGCGCTGGTCAGGCGCACGCGAACACGGCACCGCCCGGCCGGGCACCGGTGGCGCCCCGCCGAGCGGGCTCGTGATCAGGCGACAGCGCCCTCGGCGCGAAGGGCCTTGACCTCCCGGCGCACCCCGAACGCCACGATGATCTCCATGAGGCCGACGATGATCAGCCACACTCCGGCCAGGACGGCCAGCGTGGCCACCGACCGCACCGGCCAGACGATCAGCACGACACCGGCCGCCGCGGTGACGACCCCGAAGAGGACCTGCCACCAGCGTCCCGGCATCTCCGGTTCGGAGATGCCGGCCACCAGCAGCGCGATCCCGCGAAACAGCCAGCCGATGCCGATCCACAACCCGAGCAGCAGCAACGAGGCCAGTTCGTCGCGGAAGCAGAACACACCGATCACGATGGACAGCACGCCGATGATGAACGCCAGCACCCGCAGGCCGGTGCTCGCCGGTGCGCCGAAGGCGGCGACCAGCTGCAGGAAGCCGGTGACCACCAGGTAGATGCCGAAGACGATGCCCGCCGCCGCCAGAGTGATGTCGGGCCAGACCAGGATCAGGATGCCGAGGATCACCGCGAAAACGCCGGTCAGCAGGATGGTTTGCCACGCACGGCGGGCAAGAGACTGCAGTGGACCCTCTACCACGCTGTTTGTCGTCATTCACTGATGCTATAGCCGCTCCACATGAGTTCTCTGGACATTTGCTGAGTGGGATTCCCCGCGGTTTTCCGGTAGCCGCGACAACGTTGCGCGGTGTTCACGTTTCGCTGTTCGAACGTCCGGGTAGTTATGCCTTAGTGACTCTTCCTTGGCGCCCCTGGGCTGAACGGGTGGGTCGGGGTTCGGTGAGACTCGGGTGGCTAGGAGAAGAGGGTGGCGGTTCTGCTCGTGTTGCAGGCGCGTGGGCTGGGTGATCTACTCACCGCGGTCCCGGCTCTACGTGCGCTGCGCCGGGCCAAACCGCACGATCGCATCGTTTTGGCGGCACCGCTGCGACTCAAACCGATCGTCGACCTGATCGCCTCGGTCGACGCCTTGATGCCGACCGCCGATCCGAGCGGCTTCCGCTGGGACGCGCCTCCCCCCGAGTTGGCGGTCAACCTGCACGGCTCGAGCGCCGAAAGTATCGTCACGCTGTCCAAGACCCGGGCCGAGCGCATACTCACCTTCCGCAATCCCGCGTTCCCCGAGTTGTCCGGCCCGGAGTGGGAACCGGACATGCACCAGGTGGACCGCTGGTGTCACCTGCTCGAGTACGACGGCATCGGCGCGGATCGCCGCAACCTCGGACTGGTTCCGCCGGTGTCGACGACCAGCCGCCGCGACTGCGTGGTCGTGCACGTCGGCGCGGGCGCACCGGCCCGCCGCTGGCCGGCGGACCGGTTCGCCGCCGTCGTCCGGCACCTGCTCGCCCTCGGGCGAGAGGTGGTTCTCACCGGGGACGAATACGAACGCCAACTCGCGCTGGGCATCGCCGCGCGGGCAGGCCTGCCCGTGGGCCGGGTGCTCGCCGGGCAGCAGAACCTCATCGATCTGGCCGCCACCGTCGCCGAGGCGGCCCTGGTGATCTGCGGAGACACCGGCGTGGCGCATCTGGCCACGGCGTTCGGCACCCGCACCGTCCTGTTGTTCGGCCCGACGCCGCCGCGGTGGGCGGGTCCGCCCGCGCACCTGCTCGGCAGGCACGCCGTGCTGTGGACCGGCCACGTCGGCGATCCGGACGCCGACACCCCCGACCCCGGTCTGTTGCAGATCGGCGTCACCGAGGTGATCAACGCCGTCGACAAGCAGCTGAGCAAGCGCAATTGGCCCGGCACGGGTACCGACCGCCGTAAGACGGCGTATCGACGCGTGGGATGACAGGCGTTCGGTGCGGTCGCACCGCCGCGGTCAAGCGTTCGCCGTCGCGGCGGTTTCGAGGGCCGCGGAATAGGCGGCGATCGCACTCGGCCAGAACTGCTCGAGGTAGTCGCGGGCGTCGGCGAGACCGCGCGGGTCGAGGGAATACAGCCTGCGGTTGCCGTCCGGCCGCATCATCACCAACCGCGCCTCGCGCAGCACACGCAGATGCTGTGAGACCGCCGAGCTGGTCACTCGAAGTTCTCGAGCGAGTTCGCCGACCGAGCGCGCGGCCTGCGGCAGGGCCTCGAAGATCGCGCGGCGGGTCGGGTCCGCCAGCGCCGTGATGGCACGAACTCCATTAGTCGCCACTCACACAGTCTGCGCACCCAGCTTTTCTCCGGTCAACTATCGACACGGCATCGTCTTCCCAGCTCGCATGGGAATCCGGCGCCTTTCGTCACCTTTCTGTGACCGGCGAGCTGGGTTTTTGCCCGGCGGTGACGGTTGCCACAGGATTGCGGATACCCGAGACGGCTGCCGTACGTTCGACGCATGCCCGTGACCTTTCCGTTACCGATCCGTCGCGCCGCGACGCGGTTGCGCCGTGATCGCGCCGCCGCCCGCGTCGTCGCCGCCTCCGCGGTCGTCACCGCCTCCTTCGGCATCCTCGCCGCGGCGCAGCAGGACGAGGACACCGACGCGTCCGCCCGTCTCGTCGCGGGGAAGATCGCCTCGGGCGAGATCCGCCCGGCCGAGGGCATGGCTCGATTCGCCGTCTTCACCCCGCCGACCGGTCCGGCGCCGCAGGCCGCCCCGATGCCCGCGCCCTCGGACGTGAACCGCATCGCGCAGAACTTCGCGCGCCCCATGACCGTCCGGCCCGCAGCGGGCGTGCTCACCTCGAATTTCGGCACGCGCTGGGGCGCGATGCACGCGGGCCTGGATTTCGGTGACCCGCTCGGAGCTCCGATCGCCGCGGTCACCGACGGCGTCGTGATCGAGGCCGGTCCCGCTTCGGGCTTCGGCCTGTGGGTGCGCGTGCAGCAGGACGACGGCACCATCGGCGTCTACGGCCACGTGAACGACATCCTCGCCACCGTCGGACAGCAGGTCCGTGCGGGCGACGTCATCGCGACGGTCGGCAATCGTGGCTACTCCACCGGCCCGCATCTGCACTACGAGGTCCGTCTGCCCGACGGCACGCCGATCGATCCGCGGCCCTGGCTGGCCGGACGCGGCATCGACGTCGGGTATGCGCAGGAGGACTGATCTCGCGAACGGACCCGGCGACAGCGCCGTCGCCCGCGAGGGCCGCGAACGCAACGACGCGTTCGCGGCCCGCTTCTTCTCTCCAGGCGGGCCGGGCACGACGGGCACGACGGCCCGCGATCTCGCCGCGGGATCACATCGTGTGAGCCGACCGGACGAGCTGTGACAGCGAGCCGGGGCACGAGCTATGCGGCGGCATGTGCGTCTGCGGTACCGACCGATCGTGTCGCCCGATACCCGGGTACTAGGCGCGAATAGCGCCGCGGCGGGACGCCCTCCGGCGTCCGTGATTTCTACGTTCGGTCCATGTCCACAACATATTTCGCCACCGCGCCCGAAGACGGGTCGCGGGCGAGCGCGAAGACGGCGACGCGCGGGCGACTGCATCGGCCACTGCTGGGCACGGTCGCCGCGATGACGGCGCTCGTCCTGTTCTCCCTCGCGGCGATGCCGATCGACGACCGCACGCTGCTCGGCGAATCGGTCTGGCTCAAGCCGATGAAATTCGGCCTGGCGTTCGCGCTCTACAGCCTCACCCTGGCGTGGCTGCTGTCGTTGCCGCACAAGGGCAGCCGGGTCACCTGGTGGCTGGGCTCGGTGTTCGCGGTGACCGGATTCATCGATGTGGGATTCATCGTGCTGCAGGCCGCACGCGGCACGTTCAGCCACTTCAATACCGAGGACGACCCGGTGAACTCGATCGGGCAGATGGTCTTCGCCTCCGGCGTGCCCGGCCTGTTCCTGGCCAACCTGCTCATCGTGCTGATCTTGTCCTGGCAGCGTTTGGTGGACCGCCCGACCGCACGCGCTGTCCACGCCGGACTGGCACTGGCCGTGGCGGGCATGGCGCTGGGCTACCTGATGGGCTTCACCGGCAAGCAACTCGTCCGCGACAGTGACGGACGAATCGTCGAATTGGCCGCCGGGCACACGGTGCTGTCCGGCGCGGGCGATCTCGCCGCGCGCGACGCCACGCGCGGCATGCCGATCACGCACTGGAGCACGGTCGGCGGAGACCTGCGCGTTCCGCACTTCGTCGGGCTGCACGGCATCCAGGTGCTGCTGCTGGTGGCCGTCGCGCTCGCCTGGCTCGCTCCCCGGTACCGCTGGCTGCGCCCCGAACGCGCCCGCGCGGCCGTCGTGGGTGTGCTCGCGGCGGGCTACGCCGGCCTGCTGGCGCTGGTCTTCTGGCAGGCGATGCGCGGCCAGTCGCTGGTCCACCCGGACACCGCCACCTGGTCGGCGGGCTGCGGACTCGCCGCGACCGTAGTCGCGCTGCTCGCCGCGGCGTATCTACGCCACCGCGACCGCGCCGCACACCCGAACCCGGCGGACCCGGTCAGCGCAGACGTTCCGCGTCACGGGTGAGCGCGACCAGCGTCTTGCCGAGCACGGCCAGCTCATCGGGCGTCGCCCCCTCCGCGATGGCGGTGGCGACGTCCTCGGCGGCGCAGCGGGCAGCGAACCAGCGATCGGCCAAGTCGGCGGCCTCCTGGGCACTGAGTACCACCGCGTCGTCGGGAATCCCCGTTCCCTTCAGACTGTTGCGGTGTTCGTAGGCGCGTTGGCGACAGGACTGGCGGCAGTACCGGCGACGGCGGCCGGCCTCCGATTCCACGATCTCCCGCCCACACCACTGGCAGGACAAGCGGCGCGACATGACGCAGAACACTAATAGCTCGCCATCCGCGGTCCACTCAGCGACCCCCGGCGAATCACCCGCCATCGGGCGCGACGAGTCCTGTGCGCCGCGGGCACTACAATGGAACGGTTCACCGCGGCCGCGTCGGGAACTATCGGCGCAGGCCCGATCGTTGTACATCAGGTCCGGCGGGTGCCACGCGCACTCGCGCGGACACGGTCGCAGCGCACGAAGACTCGAGCACACAGGGAGAGGCACACCATGGCAGATCGCGTACTCCGAGGCAGTCGGCTCGGAGCGGTGAGCTACGAGACCGATCGCGACCACGACCTGGCTCCGCGTCGGATCGCCCGGTACCGGACCGACAACGGCGAGGAATTCGACGTTCCCTTCGCCGACGACGCCGAGATCCCGCCGACCTGGCTGTGCCGCAACGGCCAGGAGGGCGTGCTGGTCGAAGGCACCAGCCAGGAGACCAAGAAGGTCAAGCCGCCGCGCACGCACTGGGACATGCTGCTGGAACGCCGCAGCAAGGAGGAGCTCGAGGAGTTGCTCAAGGAGCGCTTGGAGCTGCTCAAGACCCGCCGCCGCGCCTGACGGTTCGCGAATACTGAAACGGCCGCCGCATCGTCCGGATGCCGGCGGCCGTTCGCTGTTCGCGTGGTCGTGCGGGTCAGTGACTGGCCACCTTGCGGTAGCGCAGCAGCGCCAGCGGCACGGCCACCACGAGGATCGCCACCGAGCAGGCTGCCGCGTATTCGACGCTGTGGTCGGCGGCCCAGCCGCTGGGCGGGACGAAGGTGGGCGGCGAGTCGTTGTCGAACAGCTTTCGTCCCGCCGCCGACACCGCGGTGATCGGATTCCACTCGGCGATCGTGCGCAGCGGACCCGGCAGCGTCTCGGCCGAGATGAACGCCGAGGAGATGAACGTCAGCGGGAACAGCCAGATCAGTCCGGCGCTCTGTGCCACTTCGACGGTCGGCGACATCAGGCCCGTCAGCGCGCCGACCCAGGACATCGCGAAGGCGAACAGCAGGATCACCGCGAACGCCAGCACGGCGTCGGAGACGCTGCCGTGGATGCGCCAGCCCACGATGTACCCGCACCCGACCATCACCGCCAAACTCAGGATGTTGACCACCAGGTCCGACAGCGTGCGGCCCATCAGCACGGCCAGCCGCGACATCGGCAGCGCGCGCATCCGGTCGATGATGCCCTTCTGCAGGTCCCCGGCCAGGCCGACCGTGGTGAACGCGGCGTTGAACGCCACCGTCTGGGTGAAGATGCCCGCGAGCAGGAATTCGCGGTATTGGCCGCCGCCCAGCGAGGCGCCGAAGATGTAGGCGAACAAGAACACGAACATCAGCGGTTGGATCGTGGCCGTCACCAGCAGCGTCGGCACGCGCAGAATGGTGAGCAGATTGCGGTGCGCGACGATCGCGCTGTCCCGGAACAACCGCAGCCGCGGGGCGGAATTCGGTTGCGTCGCGGCCTTTTTCGGCTCCTGTTCCGCCTTCGCGGCGGCCTCCCCAACGATTGCCGTGCTCACGACATGATCTCCTCTTGTACGTCGTCGGTCTCCGGTTCCGTGACGGTCGCTCCGCTCGGTTTGCCGGTGAGGGAAAGGAATACGTCATCGAGGCTCGGCCGGTGCACGTTGGCGTCGACCACGCAGACGCCCGCGTCATCCAGCCTGCGCAGCGCCTCCACCATCGTGCGCGAACCGTCGCCGACCACCACCGATACCTCGTCGGTGCCCGCCTCGTGGCCGGGCTCGCCGACGCCGACCTGCGCCAGCACGGCCAGCGCGGGCGCGGCGGCCTGTCCGGCGGCCAAGGTGACGGTGAGCCGGTCGCCGCCGATCGAGGTCTTCAGTTCGTCAGCCGAGCCGCGCGCGATGACCTGCCCGTGATCGATGACGGTGATGCGGTCGGCCAGCAGGTCGGCCTCTTCCAGATACTGCGTGGTGAGCAGCACCGTGGTGCCGTCGTCGACCAGGTCGCCGATCACCCCCCACATGTCCAGTCTGCCGCGCGGGTCCAGACCGGTGGTCGGCTCGTCCAGCACCACCACAGTGGGCCGGGCGACCAGCGCGCCCGCGAGGTCCAGCCGCCGGGCCATGCCGCCGGAGTAGGTTCCCGCTCTGCGGTGCGCGGCGTAGTCGAGCCCCAGGGCGCCGAGCAGTTCGGTGGCCCTGGCAGTCGCCTGCCGCGGCGACATCCCGTACAGCCTGGCCACCATGCGCAGGTTCTCGTAACCGGACAGATTGGCGTCGACGGCGGCGTACTGGCCGGACAGGCCGATCCGTTTGCGCGCCGCCGCGGGATCGCGCAGTACGTCGACGCCCGCCACGCGCACCGACCCGGCGGACGGCTTCAGCAGCGTGGTGACGATCCGCACGGTCGTCGTCTTGCCCGCGCCGTTGGGGCCGAGCAGACCCATCACGGTGCCCGTGGGAATCCGTAGGTCGATCTCGTCCAGCACGCGGACCCGGCCGTAGTTCTTCACCAGGCCGGTCACTTCCACCGCGAAACTCACCTGTGCGTCTCCTTCGTCTCCAGCCACCTCCGCAGCACCGGCCCGATCACCGCCAGTGCCTCCGGGGTGGTCATCGCGGAGTGCGCGCAGCGCAGCTCGTGGTCGTGGACGGCGCCGGTGACGTACGGCTCCCAGGCGTCGGCGCGCCGGTCGGGATCGGCCCGGTTGATCGGGTCGTCGCCCGCGCTGAAGAACAGCAGGTCGCCGTCGAACGGGCGGGGCCGGAAGCTGTGTGCGAGCACGGTGCCGTTGTCGTAGCCCGCGTAGAGCCGCTCCAGATGCTCGACGGTCAGCGCCGCGAACGGTCCGGACCGGGCGCGCAGCAGTTCGGCCGCCTCCCGAAGACTCATGCCGGGATCGATCTCCGCGCCGAGTTCGTCGCTGCCGAACTCCCCGACGATCTCGGCGACGCTCGGCGTCGCCTGGTCGAGCAGTTCGTCGGACAGGCGGTAGCTGTCCATCATCGACAGCAGCGCGACTTCGTCGCCCGCCTCTTGCAACTGCACGGCCATCTCCTGTGCGATCAATCCGCCGAGCGACCAGCCGAGCAGGTGGTAGGGCCCCTCGGGCTGGATCTCCTTGATCGCGGCCACGTAGTGGCTCGCGGCCTCGTCGATCGACGCGTAGCCGTCCTGCCCGGCGGCGTGCGGCGCCTGCAACCCGTACACCGGCCGGTCCCCCGGCAGATGCGCGAGCAATCCCGAGTAGCACCAAGCCAGACCGATCGCCGGATGCACACAGAACAGCGGCGCCCGGCTCGCCGCGGTACCCGGCCGGATCGGCAGCACCGGCGCCAGCATCGCCGCCACCGCGGCGCCCGAGGTCGCGCCCGCGTCGTCCAGCCGCGCCGCGATGGCGGCGGGCGTCGCGTCGCCGAACATCAACTGCACCGGCAGGTCGATGCCCGTCTCCCGCACGCGCGCGACGACTTTCGTGGCCAGCAGCGAGTTGCCGCCGAGTTCGAAGAAACCGTCGTCCGCGCCCACCGACTCCACACCGAGCACCTCGGCGAAAGCCGCGCACAGCGCCTCCTCCGTCGGGGTGGACGGGGCCCGATAGCCCTCACCCGTGGTGAACACCGGTTCCGGCAGCTTCGCCCGATCCAGCTTGCCCACGGGGCTCAGCGGAACCTCGTCGAGCAGCATGATCGATTGCGGCACCATGTAATTCGGTACCAGTCCGGCCACATGCCCGGTCAGCTCGGCCGCGGTGAGCGACACTCCGTCGCGCGCCTTCACGTACGACACCAGCGCTGTCGCGCCTGCCGGGGTGCGATGCCCGATGGTGGTGGAGAACGCCACCCCGCCGTGACGCGCGAGCGCGGCGTCGATCTCGCCGAGTTCGATACGGAAGCCGCGGATCTTGACCTGATGGTCGGTACGGCCGACGTACTGGATCTCCGGCGCGGCGTCCGCCGACGACCCGTGCTCGCGCGACCCGGCCCACCAGCGCACCAGGTCGCCGGTGCGGTACATCCGCTCCCCCGGCTTGCCGAACGGGTTGGCGACGAACCGCTGCGCGGTCAGACCAGGACGGTTCAGGTAACCGCGGGCCAGCGCGTCTCCGGACAGGTGCAGCTCGCCGGTCACCCCCAGCGGAGCCGGATGCAGCCGCGCGTCCAGGACCGCCGCGTTGACGCCGCGAATGGGTCCGCCGATGGTGATCGGCTCGCCGGGCGTCATCGGCTGGGACATCACCGTGACGATGGTGGTCTCGGTCGGGCCGTAGACGTTGTACAGATTGCGGCCCGGCGCCCACTGGGTCACCAGGTCCGGCGGCAGCGCCTCACCGCCGACCAGCACGTGCTGCAACTCCGCGAGGCCATGCGGGTCGACCGTGCCGAGCGCCGAGGTGGTGATGAACGCGTGGGTGATTCCCTCCGCGGCGAAGACCTGCCGCAGTTCGTCGCCGCCGACCACGCCGCTGGGCGTGATCACCAGGGTCGCCGCGCCACCGAGGGACAGCAGCAGATCGAGCATCGCGGCGTCGAAGCTCGGCGTGGCGAAATGCAGCACCCGGCACCCCGGCTGGACGTCGAACCGGTGGGCGGTCTCGGCGGCGAAGTTCGACAATCCACCGTGCGTGACCATCACGCCCTTCGGCGTACCGGTGGAGCCGGACGTGTAGATCACGTACGCGGGATTGTCGATTCGCAGCGGGGCGAGGCGCTCCGCGTCGGCGATCGGCGCGTCCGGCGCGGCGAGCACCAGGCGGCGGAACGCCGGGTCGTCGAGCACGATCCACTCCGCGCCCTCGGGCAGCTCGCCGCGGTAGCCCGCCAGCGTGATGCCCAGTGACGCACCGGAATCCGACAACATGTGCGCGATGCGCTGCCGCGGGTACAGCGGGTCGACCGGCACGAACGCCGCTCCGGCCTTGGCCACCGCGAGCACCGTCGCCACCGACTCGATCGACCGCGGGATGCCGAGGGCCACCAGCGTTTCCGGTCCGACGCCACGGGCGATGAGTACGCGCGCCAGCCGGTTGGTCCAGCGATCCAGGGCGTCGTAGGTCACCTCGGTGCCGTCGGCCACCAGGGCGATGCCGGCCCGGTCGACGCTCGCCGCCAGCTCGAACACTTCGGGGAAGGTGACCGGCCGGTCGGGTTTGGCCCCGCGCACCGGAGCGAGCCCCGACCACTCGGCGGGATCGAGCACCTCCAGATCGCCCACCGCGGTGGTCGGGTTCGCGGCGATCGCGGCCAGCAAGCGGGCCAGGCGCTTGCCCAGCCGCTGCGCGGTCGGCTCGTCGAACAGGTCACTCGCGTAGTTCACCGCCACCGTGATGCCGGCCGGATCACGTTGCGGGGTCTGCGTTTCGGTCAGGGTGAATTGGAGATCGAACTTTGCTATCCCGGTGTCGATGTCGGCCGCCTCGATGCGCAGCCCCGGCAGGTCCAAGCCGCCGACCGGCTCGTTGCGGACCGAGAGCATCACCTGGAACATCGGATGGTGCGCCTGGGACCTGGCCGGGTTGAGCACCTCCACCAGACGTTCGAACGGCAGGTCCGCGTGGGCGAAGGCGTCCAGGTCGGTTTCGCGCACGGCGTGCAGCAGGTCGGTGAACCGGGCCCCCGGGTCGATCCGCGTGCGCAGCACCAGCGTGTTGACGAACATGCCGACCAGCCGGTCCAGCGCGGGATGGCCGCGACCCGCGATCGGGGTGCCGACGGTGATGTCGTCGGTGGCGGTCATCCGGTGCAGCAGCACCGCGAGCGCGGCGTGCAGGACCATGAAGAGGCTGACGTTGTTGCTACCGGCGATCATCTGCAACTCGCGGTGCGTGACCGGGTCCACCGCGCACTCCACGGTGCCGCCCCGATAGGACGGGGCGGGCGGACGCGGCCGGTCGGCGGGCACGGTCAGCAACTCCGGGATGCCGTCCAGGGTGTGCCGCCAGTACTCCAGCTGCCTGGTCACCGCCGAGTCCGGGTCGTCCTCGCTGCCGAGCACCTCCTGCTGCCACAGGGTGTAGTCGGCGTATTGGACCTCGGGCTCCGCCCACTCCGCCGCGCCGCCACCGCAGGCGGCGCGGTAGGCGACGGCGACGTCGGCGGCCATCGGTTCGAGCGACCAGCCGTCCATCGCGATGTGATGCACCACGACGACGAGCACGTGCTCCCCGGGCTCGCCGGTCTGCACCGAGATCAACGCCGCGCGGATCGGAACGGTGGTGGCCAGATCGAATCCCGGTGCGGCGAAACGACGCACGGCGGTCTCGACCTCGTCCGGGCGCACCGTCATCCGCGACAGCGAGATGGCCGCCTCGGCCGGGTCGAGCACGACCTGCGCGGGTGCGCCGTCGGTCTCCGGGAACACCGTGCGCAGGGTTTCGTGTCTGGCTTGCACCGCGTGCAGTGCGGAGACCAGCGCGCCGACATCGAGGGCACCGGTCATCCGAAGGACGAGCGGGACGTTGTAGGCGCCCGACGACTGCCCGGCGCCCGACCCGGCGTTGAACCGGTTGAGGAACCACAGCCGCCGCTGAGCGGCCGACAGCGGGATGCGCTCGGGGCGCTCCCGGCGCACCAGCGCCGGGCGGTCCGCATCGGACGCCGCGCCCGTGTCCAGCAGCTCGGCGAGCCCGGCGACCGTCGGCGTGGCGAACACGGTGCGCACGGCGAGCCGTACGTTCGTCGCCGCGGCCAGCCGCGCGACGAGCTGGGTCGCCAGCAAGGAGTTGCCGCCGATGTCGAAGAAGCTGTCCTCGGCACGCACGCCGTCGGCCCCGATCAACTCACCCATCACCGCGGCCACCAAGCGCTCCGTGTCGGTCCGCGGCGCACGGCCGGGCGAATCCCCGAGCAACTGCGGTTCGGGCAGTGCGCTGACGTCCAGCTTGCCGACCGGAGTCAGCGGAATGGCGTCCAGCACGGTGAGCCCGGAGGGCACCATGTGCGTGGGCAGCCTGCCCGCGACGAAGGCGCGCACCTCCTCGGTGTCCACCCCGGCCGCCCGGTCGGCGGGCTGTACGAACGCGACGATCCGGTCGGCGCCGGCGATGCGGCGCACCTCGGTGTGCGCGAACCGCACCGACGGGTGTTCGCCGAGCACGGTGGTGATCTCGCCGAGTTCGACCCGGAACCCGCGCAGCTTCACCTGGTGGTCGCTGCGCCCGAGGTAGACCAGCTCGCCGGCGGCGTTCCAGCGCACCACGTCACCGGTCCGGTACATCCTGGCGCCCGCGGGCCCGCACGGGTCGGCCACGAAACGCGTTGCGGTGAGCCCGAACCGGTCGAAGTACCCGCGCGCGAGGCCGTGCCCCGCGAGGTACAGCTCGCCGGGAACACCGACCGGCACCGGGCGCAGTCGCTCATCGAGCACCAACGCCCTGGCTCCGCGCACCAGGCTGCCGATCGTGATCGGATCGCCGAAGCGGATCGGGCGGGAGATCGTGATGACCACGGTGGTCTCGGTCGGTCCGTACACATCGCACAGCACACGTCCCGGCGCCCAGCGCGCCACCAGATCCGGCGCAACCGCCTCGCCGCCGACCATGAGCGCACGCAGGTGCGGCAGCGGCCAGCGTTCGTGGTCGATGGTGGCGAGCGCGGCCGGGGTCATGAAGCCGTGGGAGACGCGCTCGCGCTCCAGCAGCGCGGCCAGCTCGTCACCGCCGTAGATGTCGGCCGGGCAGATCACCATCGCCGCGCCCGCGCCCAGCGCGATGAGCAGATCCAGGATCGCCGCGTCGAAACTCGGCGTCGCGAAGTGCAGTGTGCGGGAACGCTCGTCGACGCCGATGCGGTCGCGGATCTCGTCGGCCAGGTTGGACAGACCGCCGTGGGTCACCGCGACACCCTTGGGCGTTCCGGTCGATCCGGAGGTGTAGACCAGGTAGGCCAGGTCCGCCACCTGGTTGGCGCGCGAGCGTTCGTGGTCGTGGATCGGCGCGTCGTCGTGGCCGTCGAGTTCCGCGGCGAATTCGGGACGATCCAGTAACAACCACTCGATCTCCCGCCCGGCCGGGGCGCCCGCGCGCAGCTGCTCCGCGTGCACGGTGATCGTGACGCCGGTCGCGCAACCGGAGTCGGCGAGCATGTGCCGGATGCGCTCGGCGGGGTACTTGGGGTCGACCGGGACGAACGTCGCGCCTGCCTTCGTCGCCGCCAGCAGCGCCACCACCGAATCGATCGAGCGGATGAGCCCCAGCGCCACCCGCGTTCCCGGGCCGAGTCCGCGCGCGATGAGTGCCCGCGCCAAGCGGTTGGAGCGCCGGTCGAGCTCGGCATAGGTCAGTGAGGTCGTCCCCGCGCACAGCGCCGTGTTGTGCGGGAACCGCTGCGCGGTGGCGGTGAAGTACGCGGCCAGCGTGCACGGCTCGGCCGCCTGCCCGCCACGCGCCGGGGCGAGTGTGCGGCGCTCGTGGTCGGTACGCGCGTCGACGTCGCGGATCGGCACGCGCGGGTCGGCGGTGACGGCGGAGAGCACGCGCAGGAATCGGTCCGCCAACGTCTCGATCGTCGTCGCGTCGAAAAGTTCTGCGGCGTAGACGAACTCGTAGACGCTGTCGGTCTCGTCCGCAGCGGATCCCGGTGCGCCGGTGTCGTTCGCGACCCGCAGCTCCAAGTCGAACTTCGCCAGCGCGATGTCCAACGGCTCCGCGCGCAACGCGAGGCCGGGCAGTTCCAACGCGGGCACCGGACCGTCCTGCACACTCAGCGCCACCTGGAACAGCGGATGACGGCCCGTGGCGCGGGCATCGGCGCCGAGTTCGTCCACGATGCGCTCGAACGGGATGTCGGCGTGCGCCAGCGCGGCCAGCTCGGTATCCCGGTCGGCGCGCAGCAGATCGGTGAAGCTGCGGTCCGGGTCGACGTCGGAGCGCAGCACCAACGTGTTCACGAACATGCCGACAAGTTCGTCGAGCTTGGTGTCGGTACGCCCCGCCACCGGGGTGCCGATCACGATGTCCCGACCGCCGGTGACACAGCGCAACAGCACCGCGAACGCCGAACGCAGCACCATGAACTTGCTGACACCTCGATCGCGAGCCAGCGCGGCGAGCCCGCGCCGCACCTGCTCCGGCACCGTGAAACGCACCGTTCCCGCCTGCTGCGTCGGCTCCTCCGGCCGCGGCCGGTCATAAGGCAGCGGCAACTGGTCGGGAATGTCGGCCAGCGCGGTGCGCCAGTACTCCAGTTGGGTCGCCGCGACGCTGTCCGGATCGCCTTCCGAGCCGAGGCAGGCACGCTGCCAGAGCCCGAAGTCGGCGTACTGCACCGGAAGCGGCGTCCACGACGGCGCCGCACCCTCGTGCCGCGCCGCGTAGGCGGCGGCCAAGTCCTTGGTCAGCGGACCGAGCGACCAGCCGTCGGCGGCGATATGGTGCAGCACGACGCCGAGCAGGTAACGCTCCGGGGAGGTGCGCAACAGCGACAGACGCAGCGGCGGCTGCCTGGTGAGATCGAAACCGCTGTGCGCCAGAGCTTCCAGCGCGGCCTTCGCGCCGGAGTCATCGATGTCGGTGACCACCACCTCGGGCACCGCCCGCTCGACCGGCAGCACCACCTGCTGCGCGCCGTCGGCGTCCTCGGGGAAGACGGTGCGCAGCACTTCGTGCCGCCCCACCACGTCGGCGATCGCTTCGCGTAGCGCGGGCACGTCCAGATCGCCGGCCACGCGGATCACGAAAGCGATGTTGTACGCACTCGATTCGGGCGCGAATCGGTTGATGAACCACAAACGCTGCTGCGGCAGCGACAATGGAATGCGTCCCGGACGTGGCGTCTGCACCGCCAGCGCCTGCCGCTGCGTCCGGGGCGCTCGGTCCAGTTGCTCGGCGACTCCCGCGACCGTCGGCGCCTCGAAGATCGACCGCACCGGCAGCTCCACACCGAACTCCGCGTGCAGCGCGGCGGCGAGCCGGGTGGCCAGCAGCGAGTTGCCGCCGAGATCGAAGAAGCTGTCCTCGGCTCCGGTCACCGGGCGACCGAGCACCCCGCCGAACACGCCCGCCACGCCCAACTCCAGTGCGGTGCTCGGCGGACGGGACGTCGCCGCGGCCTCGAACACGGGCTGCGGCAACGCCTTTCGGTTCAGCTTGCCCGCGGGCGTCACCGGGATCTCGTCCAGCACCGCCACCGACGCGGGCACCATGTAGCCGGGCAGCCGCTGCCGCGCGGTCTCCAGCACGGCCCGCGCCTCGACCGGCCGATCGGCCGTCACATACGACGCCAGCCGTACCTGGCCCTGCTCGTCGGTGTGCACCACGGTGAGCGCGAACCGGATGCCGGGATGCAGGCGCAGCACGTTGTCGATCTCGCGCAGTTCGATACGGAAGCCGCGGATCTTGATCTGATCGTCGGCGCGCCCGAGGAACCGCAGCTGTCCGGACCGCTCCATGACGACCAAGTCGCCGGTGCGGTACATCCGCTCCCCACGCCTGCCGTGCGGGTTGGGCACGAATCGCTGCGCGGTCAGGCCGAAACGGCCGTGGTAGCCGCGGGCGACGCCGGGACCCGACACGTACAGCTCGCCCGGCGTGCCCGGCGGCACCGGATGCAGGCGACTGTCCAGCACGAACAGACGCATGCCACGCACCGGCGCACCGAGCGGCACGGGCCGGCCCGGCCGCATGGGCCCGCTAGCGGTCGCCGCGACGGTGGCCTCCGACGGACCGTACATGTTGTGCATGCGATGCCCGGCGGTCCAGGTCTCGACGAGCTCCTCCGAGCAGGCGTCACCGCCGACGATGACCGTCTCCAGCTCGTCGAGCCCCTCGCTCGGCACGGTGGCCAGCGCGGCCGGTGTGACGAAGGCGTGGGTGACCCGCTCCTCGCGCAGCAGCGCGGCCAGCTCGGCGCCGCCGTACATGCCCGGCGGGGCGATCACCATTGTCGCGCCCGCGGCGAAGCCGAGCAGCAGCTCCAGCACCGAGGCGTCGAAGCTGGGCGAGGAGAAGTGCAGCGTGCGCGCCGCGTCCGAGATGCCGAACAGGTAGTTCTGCTCGCCGGCGAGGGAGGCGATACCGGCGTGGGTCACGACGACCGCCTTCGGCGTGCCGGTGGACCCGGAGGTGTAGATGAGATAGGCCGGGTGGCTCACCCGCATCGGGTGGTGCCGCTCGTCGTCGGTGATCGGATCCGCCGAGTGGCCCGCCAGCTCGGCGGTCAGTTCACCCGAGCCGAGGACCAGCCAGTCGACCTGGGTCTTGCGGTGCCTGCCCCGCGTCGCGGGCAGGGCGGGCATGGCGTCGAGGCATTCGGGGTCGGTGATGCCGAGCGTCGCCCCGGAGTCACCGATCATGTGCGCGATCCGCTCGCCCGGGTAGCTGGGATCGATCGGCACATAGGCCGCACCGGTTTTGGCGACGGACCACACCGCGGTGATCGCGTCGAGCCCGCGCGGCAGCGCGATCGCGACGACCGTCTCGGGACCGGCCCCGTGCTCGATGAGCACGCGCGCCAGCGTGTTCGATCGCTCGTCGAGTTCGCGGTAGGTGGTGTCGGCGCCGAGATAACGAACCGCCACCGCGTCCGGCAGCCTGCGCGCGGTGCCGGACAGCAAGGTGGCCAGCGTGATCGACGGCTCGGCGGGCGCGCCCCCGATGGGCACCAGATTCTCGGACTCCCTGCGGTCGAGGATCGGCAGGTCGCCGACCGGCAGCTCGGGAGCGGCCACGCCGCCCGCCAGCACGGCGATGAACCTGCGGGCGAACGACTGCACAGTGGAGTGGTCGAAAACGTCCGTCGTATAGCCGAATTCGGCCGACAGCGGTCCGTCGCCGGAGTCGTCGTGGACGACCAACTGCAAGTCGAACTTGGCGACGTCCGAGGCGATCGGCAGCACCGCGGCGCGGACCCCGGGCAGCTCGATCCGCAGATCCGGCGCGTGGTCGTAGGACAGCATCACCTGGAACAACGGATGCCGCGACGGAGAACGCTCCGGGTTGACCACCTCGACCAGCCGCTCGAACGGTACGTCGGCGTTGGCGAAGGCGTTGAGGTCGGTCTCGCGCACCACGTCGAGCATCCGGTCGAACCCGGCCGCCGGGTCGACCGCGGTGCGCAGGACGAGGGTGTTGACGAACATGCCGACCAGGTCGTCGAGCGCCGGATCGGAACGACCCGCGATCGGGGTGCCGATCGCGATGTCACCGCTCGCGCACAGCCGCGACAGCAGGGTCGCCAGCGCCGCGTGCAGCACCATGAACATGCTCACGCCCCGGCCGGCCGCGAGTTCGACCGCCGCGCGGCGGATCTCGGCCGGAATGGTGAACTCGACCCGGCCGCCCACGGTCGACCTGCGCAGTGGGCGCGGGCGGTCCAGCGGCAGATCGAGTTGCTCGGGGAGCCCGGCCAGCGCCGTGCGCCAGTGCGTGAGCTGACGGCTGAGCGCGCTGGCCGGATCGGACTCGTCGCCGAGTAGCTCGCGCTGCCAGAGGGCGAAGTCGGCGTACTGCACCGGCAACTGCGTCCACTGCGGTTCCACGCCGTTCGCGCGCGCGGCCACCGCCGTCATCAGGTCCTTGGCCAGCGGTGCGATGGACCAACCGTCACCGCAGATGTGATGCAGCACGACGAGGAAGACGTGGCGCTGCGGGCCGGTGCGGTAGAGCGCCACCCGGATCGGGGCTTGGCTGCGCAGATCGAAGCCGTACCCGGCGTACTCGGTCGCCAGGTCCGCCACGTCGGCCGCTGTGACATCGATCGGGTCGAGCGTCAGCGGGATCGCCTCGGCCGAGTGGATCAGTTGGTAGGGCCCCTCCGGCGACTCCGGGAAGGTGGTGCGCAGGCTCTCGTGCCGTTCGATGACGTCCACCAGGCCCGCACGCAACGCGGCCACGTCCAGTGGGCCTTCCACCTCCACCGCGAGCGGCATGTTGTACGCGGCGGCGTGTTCGGAGAACCGGTTCAGGATCCACAGCCGCTGCTGCGCCTGCGACAGCGGGATCCGCTCCGGTCGTTCGGCGGGCGTCAGCCGCGGCGAGGCGACGTCGGTGGTCTGCATGGCGAATCGCCGGGTGAGCGCCTCGATCGTCGCCGACTCGAACAGGTCACGGATGGTCAGCGCGGTGCCGAGGGCGGCGTTGATCCTGGATACCGCCCGCGCGGCGATGAGCGAGTTGCCGCCGAGATCGAAGAAGTTGTCCTCGATGCCGACCTCGGTGTCGAGCACCTCGGCGAAGATGCCTGCGAGCACCCGCTCGACCTCGGTGCGGGGTTCGGCGATCGGCCGGATCGACCGCGTGCCCGGCGTGGGCACGGGCAGCGCCTTCCGATCGATCTTTCCGTTGGCGCTCAGCGGCAGCTCGTCGAGTTCCATCAGCGCGGACGGCACCATGTAGCTGGGCAGCGTGCGCCGCAGCGCGGTCAACAGCGCGGCCGTGTCCAGCGGGGCATCGTCGTCGTCCTGCTTCGCCGCGACCACGTAGGCGACCAACTCGTCGCCCGCGCGTCCGGTGTGCGCCACGCATACCGCGCGAGCCACCTTCGCGTCCTCGAGCAGTGCGGCCTCGACCTCACCGAGCTCGATGCGCAGGCCACGGATCTTGACCTGGAAGTCGCTGCGGCCCAGGTATTCCAGCACGCGCGGCTCGGCACCGGAGCGGCCGATCTGCCAGCGTGCCAGGTCACCGGTGCGGTACATCCGCGCGCCGGGAGTGAAGGGGTCGGCAACGAATCGGTCGGCGGTCAGCCGCGGCTGTCTCAGGTAGCCGCGGGCCAGCTGGACTCCGGCGAGATACAGTTCGCCGACCACGCCGGGCGGAACGGGCTGCAAGCGGTCGTCCAGCACGTAGGTCTGGGTGTTCCACACCGGCGAGCCGATCGGCACGGCGGCGGCATCGGGTGGGCACGCCCAGTAGGTGACGTCCACGGCGGCCTCGGTCGGACCGTACAGGTTGTGCAGTTCGGCGGCGGGCAGCGCCGCGTAGAACTCCCGCACGGCGGCGGCGGGCAGCGCCTCACCACTGCAGAACACCCGGTGCAGGCAGGCGCAGCCGCGTAGATCCGCCTCGGTGACGAACACCGATAGCATGGACGGCACGAAATGCGCTGTGGTGATGCCTTTTTCGGCGATGATCCGGGCGAGGTACGTCGGGTCGCGGTGCCCGTCGGGGGCGGCGATCACCAAGCGCGCGCCGACCTGCAAGGGCCAGAAGAACTCCCACACCGAGACGTCGAAGGTGGCCGGGGTCTTCTGCAGCACCGCGTCGTCGCGGCCGAGCGGATACTCGTGCTGCATCCAGCGCAGCCGGTTGACGATGGCGGCATGGGTCACGCCGACGCCTTTGGGTTTTCCGGTCGATCCGGAGGTGAAAATGACGTAGGCGAGGTGGTCGGGGCGCAGCGCGCCCGTGCGGTCGGCGTCGGTGACCGGCGCGTCGTCGAATCCGGAGAGCCGCGCGGTGTCGATGTCCAGCCGGGTGACCATCGCGGGCAGCTCCACGTCGTCCCGGCTGGCGGTGAGCACGCACAACGGCTCTGCCTGACGCACGATCTGCGCGATCCGCTCGGCCGGGTGCTCGGTGTCCAGCGGCAGGTACGCCGCGCCCGCTTTCACGATCGCGTACATGCCGACCACCAGGTCGAGGCTGCGGCGCAGGCACAGGGCGACCGTCGTATCGGGCCCGGCGCCGCGCGCGATCAAAAGCCTGGCCAGGCGGTTGGCGCGGCCGTCGAGTTCGACGTAGGTCAGCGACTCGTCGCCGAACTCGAGTGCGATGGCGTCCGGATCGGACCCGACGCGTTCGGCGAAGAGGCTCGCGAGGGTGCCCTCCTGCCGGGGCGCGGCGGTGGCGTTCCACTCGTGCAGGACCTGCTCGCGCTCGGCGTGGGTGATCGCGCCGAGCGACTCGGCGGGCACCGTGGGATCGGCGGCCAGGAAACGGCCGAGGAAGTCCAGATAGCGTGCGTGGTGCACGCCGACTTCGGCCTCGCCGTAGAGGCGGGGATTGGCTTCGAAGTCGATGTGCAGGCGGCCACCCGCGCCGTTGTAGACGTTGACCGAGAGGTCTTCCACCGGGCCGGTGGCCAGCACGTGCATGGAGCCGAGCAGACTGCCGAAACGCAGCTCGTCGTGGAACAGCATCAGATTGACCATCGGGCCGAAGAATCCGCGCGCGTCGCGGGAGTAGCCGCTGTCGCGCCGAATGTCGTCGTGCCGGTAGCGCTGATGCCGCAAGGCGCCGGTGATCTGCAGCTCGGCCGCCTTCACCAGGTCGCCGATCGTGGTCGCCTCGTCGAAACGCAGCCGGATCGGCACGACGTTGGAGATCACGCCCGCCGAGCGGCGCAGCGACACCGTGGTGCGCGCCGAGACCGGCAGGCTCAGCACCACGTCCGCGTTGCCCGTCACCGAACGCACGTAGGTGGCCAACGCCGCGACGAACACCGCCGAGTCGGTGGTGTTCCACGCGCTGGTCGCCGCGTCGATCGCGGCATGCTGCTCGTCGTCGAGCACGGCGGTGGCCAGCCTGCGGCCCGCGTCGTGGGTGGCGGCGCCGAGCCGGGCGCCCCCGAGGCTCACCGGCTCGCCCACGCCCGACAGCTGCCCGGCCCAGTACTCGCGGTCACTCTGGAAACGGCTGGAATCGTGGTAGCGCGCCTCGTCGGCGTAGATCTCGGCCAGCGGCGTCGCCCGCGACGCGACCGGCTCGGTCCGGCTCTCCAGCGCGGTGTAGATCTCCGCGGTACGGGTGAGCGCGTTCATCGCACCGTAGCCGTCGATGACGATGTGGTGGGCGAACGAGTACCAGATGTAATGGGAGTCCCCGATCCGCAGAACCGCGTTGGAGGTCAGCGGATCGCGTTCCAGATCGATCGGCGAGCTCGTGTGTTCGTGCATCCAGCGCAGCGCCGCGGCGCGCGGGTCGGCCTCGCCGCGCAGATCGATACGGCGCCAGCCGGGCCGTGTCACCGGGTCGACGATCTGATACGGAGTGCCATCTATTTCCAACAGGCGCACTTGACCCACCTGGGTCTCGGCGCCGAAACGCTCGATCGCGTACAGCAGCCGCCCCTCGTCCAAGTCGCCGTGGATCTCGACGTACTGAGAGATCGTGAGCGGTACGTCGGGGCGAATCCGCTGCGCGTACCAGAGAGCTGTCTGCGCGGGTGACAGAGCAAACGGTTGGGCCGAGAATTCGCCGGATGAACATTGGTCGACGCGATCCGTGGCCAATGAACTCATCAATCACTCCGTTCTGCCGCTGTTGACGCAACTCCCCGAGCACCGCCCCAGCAAGCGCACGCGCGCCAGCCGTAGGACGTAATCCACGCCCTATGATTCGGAGCGTCGCATCAGCCGGATTGCCGACGTTTTGGATTTGTTTCACATCCAACGTCCTTGGCAGAAGGCCACTTTGGTTGGTTACATTTCCGCAAACATTGCGACTCAACTAGGTCGAACCGAAGCAAAACGGGCCCTGACCAGACTGTTCGATGCTACTCCGCAGATCGCTTCAGTTGTCTGGCGAACGGCGCGCAACTTTACTACGCACCTTCGTTTTCGGGGCGGTAGGGGCGAGAACAAACCGAGTGTTCGGTAAAAGCTGGTTCGACAGGATCTATCGGTCGTCGACGGCTCGACGACCGGTTCGCTCGTCCACGCGGGTAACAGATCGCCGCCGGAGGGCCGCGGCCAGCGCGGCGGCAGCCGTCAGGATAACGAAAACTCGCTCCGGCGCGGGCCCGATTCGTGTTGCGAGAGTGGTGTCGTTGCGCAACGGAAGCTCGGAGACCAGAGCCGCGGGCACGAACAACGCCGATTCCTGCCGCACACTGCCGTCGGCGGCGATGATGGCGCTGACACCCGACGTGGCCGCGACGACCAGCGCTCTACCGTGTTCGACGGCGCGAACGCGGGACATGGCCAGCTGCTGATAGGTCATCTCGCTGTCGCCGAAGGTCGCGTTGTTCGTCGGCACGGTGAGCAGTTGGGCGCCCGCGCGCATCGCGTCCTCGAACGAGCGATCGAAAGCGACCTCGTAGCACGTCGCCACGCCGATGTCTATACCCGCCGCGTGCACAACTCCGTCACCATTTCCCGGTACGAAATACCCCGCCCGATCGGCGTATTCGGAGAAATGCCGGAAGAAACTCCGCATCGGCAGATACTCGCCGAAAGGCTGGATGATCTTCTTGTCGTGCCGGTCTCCCGGACCCGCCGCGCCGTTCCACACCATCACCGAGTTGGTCGTCGTCCGGTCCGGGTTGATCAGCACGGCGCCGACCAGAATGGGTGCGCCGATGCGCTCGGAGGCGGCGGTGATCAGGGCGGCGGCGTCGGCGTTGCGCAAAGGATCGATGTCGGAGGAGTTCTCCGGCCAGATCACCACATCCGGGCGCGGCGCGCGGCCCGCCGCCACCTCGTCGGCCAGTTCTTCGGTGCGCCGGACGTGATTGTCCAGCACGGCCCGCCGCTGTTCGTTGAAGTCCAGTCCGAGGCGGGGCACGCTGCCCTGGATCGCCGCGACCGTGACCGTTCGGTCGCCCGCCTCCGGATCTGGCAGAGCCGACCGGAGCAGCAGGCCACTGAGCGGCATGATCAAGACGGCGAAAGCCACAGCGGCGTATCCCAGTCGGGTCGCCGGGACAGGTCCGCTCACGGCGGTCGACTCGGGCGCACCGTTTTCGGAGACCATGGTTTCGCGCCCGTCATCCGTGGTACACACCGACCACAACACGGAGCCCAACGCGGCCAGCCCGGTTCCGGTGAGCGCGACGGCGAACCCGACCAGCGGGGCGCCGCCGATCGCCGCCAGTGACAGGAACCAGCCGTCGGCCTGACCGAAGGCCAAACGGCCCCAGGGAAAACCACCGAACGGGAAGCTGGACCTGCCCCACTCCGCCGCGGCCCAGGCCAGTGCCACCCACAGCGGCCAGCCGGGCAACGCGCCGACCAACCGCCCGAGCACGCCGAAGACGCCGAGGTAGACCGCGCAGGCGGTGGACAGCGCCAGCCACGGCAGCGGTCCGACGTAGATGCCGGTCCACGGCAGCAGCGGGACGAAAAACGCCAGCCCGGCCAGAAATCCGTAGCCGAAGCCCGCCCGCAGCCGGCCGTCGCCGCGTACGGTGAGCGTGAGCACCGCCACGCCCAAAGGGGCGAGAAACCACCACGGCCTTGGCGGGAAGCTGCCGAACAGCAACAAGCCCGCGACGACCGCCGCCACCGACCGCGTCGCCACCGGATGATTGCGCGCCACCGCGGACGCCTGCCGCACCGACGCGAGCATTCGCTCTCGCACCATCACTCGGCCACCGTCCGCCATCGCGCGGGCCCTCGCCAGTCGGCGGTCGACAACCGAGCCGTCCATCGGTCCGAGTCCATCCCACGCCGCTCGACAAACCTCGACCCAGCAATGGACGTGATGTTTATCACACGGAATATCAAGTCCGCCATGCTTCGAGTGCGCGCACGCGACTCGCCCAACCGATCGACTCGCCCGGGGGTGTATTCACACCACACGGCCGACCGACCGGGAGCGAGGGCCGGAAAACGGCGGATACGCGAGTCATCGGGCATCCATCTTTTCATCGCCGGGCCCCACTGAATCGTTAGCCGCCGCGCACGCGATATCGGTTCTCCGCTCACGCTCCGTCGAACAGACCGGAGCGTTCCAGCCGGTGCGTACGAAATCGCGAGCCGCCACGCTCGGTTATGCGGCTGGTTCACGCACCGATCCGCGGTGGCGCCGCGGTACACCGGAGAGCGTCCGGCAAACGGAGAAGATGGAGTACTGGCACGCAGTGCCACATCGGACCGCCGTGGACGAACAGAGTGCACTCGGCAAGGGGTGTTGTACGCCCGGCCCGAGCCGAGCCGCTCACGAGCCGCCCCGCGCACCCGAACGCCGGGCACGAGACGGCCGGGAGCCGTCGCGGACTCCACCATCGCGCGCTCACTTCGCATAGATAGTCACTCCCCGGTGCACGGTGCGCAGGCACGTGGGCAGCGGCGCGCCCGGCTCCAGCGCGGGCAACCCAGGGACGCGCGACCGCGGGTCGGTGGACCAGCGCTGCACCGAGTCGGCAGCCGCGCTGACGACCAGTTCGCCGGCATCCCAGATCGCATAGGAGGCGGGCGCCCCGGGGACCAGTGTGCCCGCCACCCCGTCGCGAACTCCGCCCGCGCGCCACGCGCCGCGCGTTGCCGCGGCGAAGGCGGCCCGCGGGGACAGGGCGTGGCCGGGCGTGCGGTGCCCGGCGGCGGCACGCACCGCCGCCCACGGATCGAGCGCGGTGACCGGGGCGTCGGAACCGATCGCCAGGGCCACGCCCGCGGAGGCCATGGCGGCGAACGGGTTCAGCGCCGCGGCGCGCTCCGCGCCGAGCCGCGCCGCGTACATGCCGTCGGTTCCGCCCCACGCGGCGTCGAATCCCGGCTGCACACTGGCGATCACGCCCCAGCGGGCCAGGCGGGAGATGTGCTCGGCATCGACGAGCTCGGCGTGTTCGACGCGATGCCCCAGCGCCGCGACGGCGGGACCGCCGAGTTCGGCGACCACCCGTTCGACACCGGCGACCACGGCATCCATGGCGGCGTCGCCGATCACGTGGAATCCGGCCTGGATGCCCGCGACGGTGCAGGCGCGGACGTGATTCGCGATCGCCTCGACATCGAGATAGCTTCGGCCGCAGCCGGATTCGTCGGAGTAGGGTGCGCGCAGCCACGCGGTGCGCGATCCGAAGGAGCCGTCGACGAACAGGTCGCCGCCGAGTGCGTGCACGCCGAGTTCGCCGATCAGGGCGCGAGCCTGCTCGGCGCTGCGCACCGCCTCGCCCCAGTAGGCCCGCACCTGGACGCCGTGCTCGAATTCGAGCAGTTCGCGGACGTCGTCACGGCCCGCGATCTCCGGCCCCGCGCATTCGTGGACCGCGACGACACCGCGCGCGGCGGCATGGTCCAGCGCTGCGGCGCGCGCTCGATCCCGTTGTGCCCGAGTCAATCCGGCGAGCGCGGCGGCGCGCACCAAGTGGTGGGCGGCGGCACACACGGGCTCGCCTCGGGTGAATCCGTCGATCGCCGCCAGCCCGGGCAGCGCGTTCAGCAGCGCCGAGGACGCCACCGCGGAGTGCGCGTCCACGCGCGAGAGATAGACCTGCCTGCCCGCACCCGCCGCCGCGTCGATCTCCTCGACGGTGGGCGGCCGTCCCTCCGGCCAGGTGGTCTCGTCCCAGCCGTCACCCAGTACCGCGCCGTCGGGGTGCGCCTCGGCGAACTCCCGCAGCAGCCGCAGGCAGTGTTCGAGCGACCGGGCGGCCGACAGGTCGAGCCCGGTCAGCTTCAGGCCCAGCGCGGTGACGTGCACATGCGGATCGACGAACGCGGGCGCGACGAAGGCGCCGTGGAGGTCGACGATCTCGGCATCCGGATGCAGCGCCAGTCCGGGTTGCTCGGCGCCCAGCCAGACGACGGTTCCGTCGCTCACCGCCATCGCCGTGGCGTCGGGTGAACTGGCACTGTAGAAACGGCCGCCGATCAGCAACTGGGTACTCACGAGGCACCAGTCTGCCCCATGCCCGATTCGGCGGTTTCGGTCAGGCGTTCAGCACGGAGTGGCGGTCCAGATCCTCCGGTTGCGCGAGCACCGCCATCACCTCCGCGTATTCCGGCGGCGTACCGCCGGTTCTCCCGGCCGCCGCGGGCAGGCAGCCCGCCTCCACGGCGATCAGCTCCAGCCGCAGCGCCGCGGCCGTGAATCCGGAAATCGACTGTCCCGCAGCGGCGGCCGCCCGTTTCACCGCGGCGGCCAGCTCTTCGCTCACCGTCACGGTGAGTTGCTCGGTGGTCATCGCGTCACGATAGCCCTTCGCGGCGCGACACGGAACCGGGTGCGGCGAGTTCACTCAGGCCGAGGGGATCGCGCGGCGCGCGTTGCCCTGACCGTCGTCGTACCACTGCCCCACGACGACGCCGTCCACCACGTCACCACCGTCGACGACGACCCCACGGTAAGGCCCGGTCGCGACCAGCTTGCCGAAGCGCCGTGCGGCGAAGGCCGCCAGCACTGGACGCGCCAGCAACCGCGTGGGCGGCAGCAGCAGGAGCAGACCGAACAGCGAGGTGACCAGGCCGGGTACGAACATCAGTACACCGCCCGCCGCGACCAGGGCGCCGTCCGCCACGGCGGTCCCTGGCGCCACTTCCCCGCGCGCGGCCCGGCGGAACTGCTCGAACACCCGCCGCCCCTGCGAACCGACCAGCAGCATGCCCGCTCCCGATCCGGCGATCAGCAGCAGAATGGTCGGCAACGCGCCGATCAGCTGACCGACCGTGACCAGCGCGGCGATTTCCACGACGACGTACAGCACGAACAACAAGGCGGGCATGGCGATCCTTTCGGACGATCTACCCCGGTCAACGTCTCGCGCCCAGTTTTTTCTCCCTGATTCGCCTGATAGGTCGCTGAGAGCCCGCGCCGTCATCCGCCCGGCCGCACCAGCCCGGTCTCGTAGGCGAGCACGACTGCCTGAACCCGATCGCGCAGACCGAGTTTGGTCAGCACCCGGCCCACGTGTGTCTTGACCGTGGCCTCCGAGAGGTACAACTGCTCGGCGATCTCCGCGTTGGAGCGGCCTGCCGCGATCTGCTCGAGCACCTCACGTTCGCGGGCGGTGAGCACATCGAGCACGCCCGGGTCGCGGGTGCGCGCCGGGTTCTCCGCGATGAGCCGGTCCAGCAGACGTTTGGTGACCTTCGGCGACACCACGGCGTCACCGGCGGCGACGCTGCGGATGGCCGAGACGAGATCCTCCGGCGGGGTGTCCTTCAACAGGAATCCGCTCGCCCCCGCCCGCAGCGCGCCGAGCGCGTGCTCGTCGAGATCGAAGGTCGTCATGACGAGCACCCGGCTGCCGTGCCCGGCCTCCACGATGCGGGTCGTGGCGACGACCCCGTCCACCACGGGCATCCGCACGTCCATCAGCACCACGTCGGGACGCAGTTCCGCCGCCGTGGTGACCGCGGCCGCGCCGTTGGCCGCCTCGCCGATCACTTCGATGTCCGGGTGCGCGCCGAGCACCATCTTCAATCCCATCCGCATGAGTTCCTGGTCATCGACGACGAGCACGGTGATCGGCACGTTCCCCAATGTAACGTGGCCGCTTCGCCGCGCCGGGCGGCAGCTGCGGCGCCGGTCTCGCCTACCGGTCGACATGGGCCGAATTCCACTGCTGCTCATTACTTTTCACGCAACGAGCGGCCGGGCGGCTCGTTCAGTCCGCCGGGTCGGAACGCAGCGGGATGCTGGCGTGCACCCGCCAGGCTCCGTCCGCGTGGCGACCCGCGTCCAGGCTGCCGCCGAGCACGGCGACGCGTTCACGCATCCCCACCAAGCCGAGACCGCTGCCCTGGATGCGCGCGCCCGGTTCCGTCGGCGACGCCCCACCGGTGTCCGTGACGTCGATCAGCACGTCGGCATCGGTGCGGCGCACCCGCACCCACGCCTTCGGATGCGGACCGGCATGCCGCAGCGTGTTGGTCAGCGATTCCTGCACGATGCGGTGCACGCCGAGACTGACCTCCGGCGCGATGTCGTCGAGTTCGCCGGTCAATTCCAGCTCGACGGCCAGGCCGGTGCCGCGCATCATCTCCACGACCTTGGCGATGCCCGCGGTGCCGTGCTGGGGCAACTGGTCGGGCGCGTGCTCCGTGCGCAGCAGGGCCACGGTTCTGCGCAGTTCGCGCAGCGCCTCTCGGCCGGTGCTCGCGATGGTGGCGAGCGCCTGCTCGGCCGCGTCCGGGTCGCGGCGCAGCGCGTACTTCGCCCCGTCGGCCTGCACGATGATCACACTCACCGCGTGGGCGACCACGTCGTGCAGTTCCCGCGCGATGCGGGTGCGTTCGGCCGCGACGGCGTCGTGCGCGCGACGTTCCTTGTCGTAGTCGGCGACCGCGAGCCGGGCCGCCACCTCGGCGTCGTAGGCGTGCCGCGCGCCGATGAACTCCGCGAGCGTCCAGCACAAGGCGTAGAACATGGCGGTGAACACGCTGTCGGACCCGGACGGCTTGCCGATCGCGACGATCGAGAGCACGAGATCCACCACCAGGCCGAGCCCGTACCACAGTCCGTCCCGCCTGCCGACGTAAGCGACCAGCGTGTACAGCATGATGCCGTGGGACAGCTGTGCGATGTGGTCCGCGTCGTCCTGGACCAGGAAGCCGACCAGCGTCTCGGTCAGCGACAACGCCAAAGTAGCCGCCGCCATGGCCCGGGGATACACCCGCCGCAGGGCGAGCGGCAGCGGAAGCAGCACCCCGATGGCCAGGTAGGCGAGCTTGTTGTGCGCGTTCCCCACCCCGATGATCTCGAGCAGCACGAAGATCGCCGCCAGCGCCGAGTCGGCCACGACGGGCTTGCCCCGGAGCCACAGACTGAAACGACGCACCGGATCAGAGTAGGTGGCCTCGGCACGCGGGCGACCCGGCCCAGCCGACGACTGCCCGTCCCCGGCACCGGGCAGGGTCCGGATCCGCGGTCTGGTTGTCTGACCGGGTGGAGATCGGAGACTGGGCGGTTTTGTTGACCGCGGCGACGGCGGCGGGCTGGGTGGACGCGGTGGTGGGTGGCGGCGGGCTGATCGTGCTGCCGACGTTGTTCGTGGTGGCCCCATGGATCGCGCCGCAGACCGCGCTGGGCACCAACAAGCTCGCCGCGGTCGCCGGGACCAGCGCCTCGGTGCTGACCTTCGCTCGCAAGGTGCCGATGCGCTGGCGGGTGCTGCTGCCCGCGGCGGTGATCGCCGCGGGGGCGGCGGCACTGGGCGCGGCCGCGGTCTCGCTGATCGACCGGGAACTGTTCATTCCGATCGTCATGGTGGTGCTGGTCGGTGTCGCGGTCGTGGTCACGCTGCGTCCGTCGATCGGCGTCACCCTGGCCACGCATCCACCCACCAGGCGGAAGGTCGTCCTCACGGTGGCGTTGGCGGCCGGGTTGATCGGCTTCTATGACGGCTTGCTCGGGCCCGGCACCGGGACGTTCTTGATCATCACCTTCGCGACCCTGCTCGGGACCGAGTTCGTGCGGGCCGCCGCGATGGCGAAGGTGATCAACTGCGGCTCCAACCTCGGCGCTCTGCTCTTCTTCGGGGCGACCGGGCACATTCTCTTGGCACTCGGCGCGGGGATGGCCGTCGCGAATGTCCTCGGTGCCGTGGTCGGCGCGCGCATGGCGCTGCGGAAGGGCGCCGAGTTCGTCCGCGTCGTGCTGCTGGTGGTGGTGATCGGGATGGTGATCCGCTTGGGCTGGCAGCAGTTCGGCTGATCAGCCCACCGGTTGGGGGTGCTGGGTGGCCAGCCACGGTTGCAGCACCCGCGAGGTGGTCTCGTGGATCTCGCGCTGCAGGCGCTCGCCGTCCTCGACTCCCGCCACCGGTCGCTGGAACAGCACCGTCAACGCACCCGACACCGCACCGACGACCGCGCCGACCAACGCGGCGGCGCCGACCTCGTCGAGCTCGGCGGGGAACGCCTTGTGCAACTGCCTGGCGATCTCGCGTTGAGTGACCAGCTGGGCGTGCGCGGCGCGGCCGCTCACCGCGGGCACCGTCCGCGACACCTGGGCGCGCAGCGCCCCGATCCGGGCATGGAGGTCGTCGACGAGGTGCTCGCCGGGGTTGTCACCCGCCGCGCGCAGCCCGCGCAGCACGACCTCCACCGGCCGTTCGCCCGGACGTCTGCTGGCGATGGCCGCCACCGCGGCGCGCACCCGCTCGTCGGATTCCGGGAAGAGCAGCTCTTCCTTGCTCGCGAAATAGTTGAAGAACGTGCGTGTGCCGACGTCCGCCGCCGCGGCGATGTCGGCCACCGTGGTCTCCTCGTAGCCGCTCGTCTCGAACAGCTCGGCTGCGGCTTCCAGAATGGCTCGGCGGGTACGTTCGCGTTTACGGTCACGGAGGGCGGATGGCGGCACGCGGGCACAGTACGGCATCCGGCGAGCAACACGCGGTAAAGCCCGAGTGTCGCGCGCGCCGTTCACCCAGCGCCACTACGCATCGCGCGCGAATCGGCACCCGATGCGCTGTCGCACGGCGTGTGATCACCGCGCACGCGCGGCGAGACCGACTAGGTTGGTGCGGGTGAGCATCGCGACTTCCAGAGACGTGGACGCCGAGTTCCTCGGCCTGCCACTGGCCGCGCTCGCCGACGCCGCACTGGCCGCGGCCACGGCGGCCGGTGCCGAGCACGCCGACCTGCGGGTGCACCGCCTGGTGACCCAATCGATCCGGTTGCGCGACGGGCGCGTGGAGGCCGTCACCGACAGCACCGAACTCGGCTTCGCCGTGCGGGTGATCGTGGACGGCACATGGGGTTTCGCGTCGCACGCCGCGCTCACGCCCGGTACCGCCGCCGAAGTGGCGCGCACCGCCGTCACGGTCGCGACCACGCTGCGGGCACTCAACCGCGAACGCGTCGAGCTGGCCGACGAGCCGCGTTACGCCGACGCGCGCTGGGTGTCGGCCTACGATGTCGACCCGTTCGCCGTCCCGACCGGCGAGAAGGTCGCGCTGCTGCAGGACTATTCGGAGCGCCTGTCGCACGCCGACGGAGTGGATCACGTCACCGCGAGCGTGTTGCAGGTCAAGGAGCAGACCTTCTACGCCGACACCGCGGGCTCCTCGATCGTCCAGCAACGGGTGCGGCTGCACCCGAGCCTCGAAGCGATCACCGTGGACGCGTCGGCAGGTGTGTTCGAGACCATGCGCACGCTCGCCGCACCGGTCGGCCGCGGATGGGAGTACGTCACCGGGGCCGACGGCATGTGGGACTGGGACGGCGAACTGGCCCGGATTCCGGAGTGGCTGGCCGAGAAGGTGAAGGCGCCCAGCGTGCAGGCCGGGCCGACCGACCTCGTCATCGATCCGACCAACCTGTGGCTGACCATCCACGAATCCATCGGCCACGCCACCGAGTACGACCGCGCCATCGGCTACGAGTCCGCTTACGCGGGAACCTCGTTCGCCACTCCGGACCAGCTCGGGTCACTGCGCTACGGCACGCCGATCATGCACGTGACCGGTGACCGCACCGAGTCGCACGGGCTGGCCACGGTCGGCTACGACGACGAGGGCGTCGCCGGGCAGCGCTGGGATCTGGTCCGCGACGGCATCCTGGTCGGCTATCAACTGGACCGGGTGTTCGCGCCGCGCCTCGGCCTGGAGCGGTCCAACGGCTGCTCGTACGCGGATTCGGCGCATCACGTGCCGATCCAGCGCATGGCCAACGTGTCACTGCAACCGGATCCCGACCGCGATACCAGCACCGAGGAACTCATCTCGCGGGTGGACGACGGCCTCTACATCGTCGGCGACCGGTCCTGGTCGATCGACATGCAGCGCTACAACTTCCAGTTCACCGGCCAGCGGTTCTTCCGCATCCGCGGCGGCAAGCTCGACGGCCAGGTGCGCGATGTCGCCTACCAGGCCACCACCACCGACTTCTGGGGCGCGATGGAAGCGGTCGGCGGGCCGTCGACCTGGCAGCTCGGTGGCGCGTTCAACTGCGGGAAAGCGCAGCCGGGCCAGGTCGCCGCGGTCAGCCACGGCTGCCCGTCGGTCCTGGTGCGCGGCGTCAACATTCTCAACACCCGGACGGAGGCAGGCCAGTGAGCGACGATCTGTTCCCCGCCGGCGTGACCGTGGAGCGCGCGCTGGCGCTGTCGCGCGCCGACGAGGCGATGGTGATCGTCCGTGACGAGCACGAGGCGTCACTGCGCTGGGCGGGCAACTCCATGACCACCAACGGGTCGTCGGTGTCGCGCAAATGGGCGGTGATCTCGGTGTTCCGCGAGGGGCCCACGCTGGCCCGCGTCGGCACCATCGCCTCGTCCAGCGTCGACCCCGACGACATCGAGGCCGTCGTGCGCGCCAGCGAGGAGGCCGCGCGCGGCGCCGAACCCGCGCGCGACGCGATGCCGCTGCTGGAGCCCGACACCGTCGACCAAGACTGGGCCGCCCCGGCGACCGGCACCGGCATCGAGGTGTTCACCGATCTGGCCGAGGGCCTGTCCGCCGGATTCGACAGCGCCGACCGCCTCTACGGCTTCGCCCATCACCAGATGCACACCACCTGGCTGGGCACCTCGACCGGCATCCGGCGCCGCTTCGTGCAACCCACCGGTTCGGTGGAGATCAACGGCAAACGCGGCGAGGGCGCGGATCTGGCCAGCGCGTGGGTCGGGGTGGGTACCGCGGACTTCACCGACGTCGACGTATCCGGCTTGCTCGCGGACCTTTCCCGCCGCCTGGACTGGGCCAAGCGCAAGGTCGAGCTGCCCGCGGGCCGCTACGAGACGCTGCTGCCGCCCTCCACCGTGGCCGACCTGATGATCTACCTGGCCTGGTCGATGGAGGGCAGGGGCGCGCAGGAAGGCCACACGGCGTTCGCGCGAGCGGGCGGGACCCGGGTCGGCGAGCGACTGAGCGATATCCCGCTCACGCTCTACTCCGATCCGCACGCGCCCGGACTGGAATACCAGCCGTTCGTGGCGGCGACCGCGTCGTCGGAATCGATGTCGGTGTTCGACAACGGCCTGACCGCGGAGCGCGTCGACTGGCTGCGCGACGGCGTGATCTCCGCGCTGATCTATCCGCGCGCCACCGCCGCCGAGTTCGACGCACCCGCCACGGTTCCCGGCGACAACCTGCTGCTCACCGGCGGTTCCGACGCCACCATCGACGACATGATCGCGCGCACCGAGCGCGGCTTGCTGCTGACCACCCTGTGGTACATCCGTGAGGTCGATCCGGCGACGCTGCTGCTCACCGGTCTCACCAGGGACGGGGTGTATCTCGTCGAGAACGGCGAGGTCACCGCCGCGGTGAACAACTTCCGGTTCAACGAGAGCCCGCTGGATGTGCTCCGGCGGGTGAGCGAGGCGGGCGCCACCGAGCTCACGCTGCCGCGGGAATGGAAGGACTGGTTCACCCGGACCGCGATGCCGCCCTTGCGGATTCCGGACTTCCACATGTCGTCGGTCAGCCAGGCGACCTGAGCGCGGCGGGTCAGGCCGCGAGGTCGATCTCGATGCCGATGGTTCCGGACTTGCCGCGCCGCAGGTTGCTGCCGAGGATGACGAGGGGACCGGTGAGCCAGTACTTGCGCCGCAGCAGCTTGCGGACCCGCTCCGTGCCCTCGGCATCGAGGATCCGTCCGGTTCCTTCGACCACCGCGCCGTGCGGCTTGCCGGTCGCGCTGCACGGTTGCACGCTGACCGCCGGATTGCGGCGCAAGCGCTTGACTTTCCAGTGTCGGTCACGGTCCAAACGTACAGTTTGCCGTTCTCGGACACCGCCCACACCGCGGTGCCGACGGGCGATCCGTCCTTGCGGAAGGTGGTCAGCAGCACGTAGTCGGCCTTGGCGACGGCGTCCAGCGAATTCGTCATGCGGGCAGCGTATCCCGCATCCCGGTGCGGTGAGCGACGCGGGAAAGGCGCGGGTTCGTGCCGGACATTCACTCCGGCAGTCGGTACTCCCCCGCTTCCAGACGCGCCAGTACTCCGTCGGTCCACTTCGACAGGTTCTCGAACACGCCACTCCACAGCTCCAGCAGATCGGTCGCGTGCGGCGCTTCGTACCGCCCGGGGAAGTCCGGGATCATGGCGAGCAGGTCGGCGCGCACTTCCTCGCTGCGGCGGCGCTGTTCCCGCAATTTCGCGATGACGTGCGCCCTGGGCAGCGCGTCCATGAAGGCGATGGCAGCGCCCAGTTCCTCCATATCGATGCTGACCAGCGCCTCGTCCATGAGCCCGCGGAACTCGGCCTCTCCCGCCTCGGTCAGCTCGAACAGCGTGCGCCCAGGGCCCTGGTCGCTGGTCTGGGTGCCGAACGCGCTCAGCTTGCCCTCGCGGGTGAGCTGCTTGAGAGCGTGATAGATCGAGCCGGGCTTGACGTTCGTCCAGGTTTCGGCCCGCCAGGACAGCAGCTCCTGATGCACCGCGTAGCCGTGCACGGGCTGACGCAGGCGCATCACCCCCAGCACGAGCAGGCGCACCACCGACATCGCGAACTCCTTCCGCTCCGAGATCGCATGGTAGTCAAGTTTGACTTCCGGCGAAAACCATCGCTACGCTCACCTAGTCAAAATTGACTACCGCAGGTAAATGGGAGTTTTCATGGCCGACACGGCGGTACCGCAACTCTGGACCGGCGACCTGACCGACACGCTCGACTTCTACCGGACGCTGGGCTACACGGTGACCCATGAGCAGACCCGTCCCTACGTCTACGGAGCGGTGGAGGACCACGGTTGCGCCCTGCACTTCGTGCCCGCGCCGAAGGACTCCGACATCCCCGCCGAACGCGCAGGCTGCCTCGTGATGGTCGACGACGTCGCGAGCAGGCATCGAGCCTTCTCCGCGGCGCTGCGCAGCCGTTACGGCAAGATCCCCGCCAAGGGCCTGCCCCGGATCACCCGCTTCCGGCCGGGGCAGTCCCGGTTCACCGTCATCGATCCGGCGGGCAACCAGGTGATCTACATCCAGCGCGACGAACCCCCGAAGGTGGAGTACGGCGGATCGAAGGAGCTGGACGGGCTGTCCAGAGTGCTGGACAACGCCCGCATCCTGCGCGATTTCAAGACCGACGACAAGGCCGCGTTCCGCGTGCTCGAGGTCGGTCTCGGCCGGTTCCGCAGCGAAGCGCCCCGGCTCGACGTGGCGCGGGCACTGGCGGCGCTCGCCGAACTCGCCGTCGCGACCGGCGACCCCGGCGGAGCCGATGGATTCCGGGCGGAGTTGCGCGCGATGGAACTGTCCGCCGAGGAACGCGCGTACATCGCCGACGACTTACGCGCCTCCGACGAGCTGTCTTCCTGGCTGTCGGAGACTTAGACCCTCACGCCGCGGTCAGCACCTGTGGCCCGTCCGGCGTGATCGCGATGGTGTGCTCGGAGTGGGCGGTGCGGGAGCCGTCCGCCGAACGGATGGTCCAGCCATCCGGATCGGTGACGATGCGGTCGGTGGTGCGCGCGAACCACGGTTCGATCGCGATGGTGAGCCCGGGGCGCAACCGATAGCCGCGCCCCGGGCGGCCGTCGTTGGGCACGTGCGGTTCCTCGTGCATGGTGCGGCCGAGGCCGTGACCGCCGAATTCGGTGTTCACCGGATAGCCGTACGCCCGCGCCACCTCGGCGATGGCGGCGGAGATGTCGCCGATCCGGTTGCCCGGCACCGCGACCGCGATCGCCGCGGCCAGCGCCTCCTCGGTCGCCCGCACCAGCCGCACGTCCTCCTCCGCGGCCGAGCCGACCACGACCGTGGTCGCCGCGTCCGCGACCCAGCCTTCGATGCCGACCGCGAGGTCCATGGTCAGCACGTCGCCGTCGCGCAAGGCATAGTCGAACGGAAGTCCGTGCAGCACAGCGTCGTTCACCGACAGGCAGACGGTATTGCGAAACGGTCCTCGCCCGAACGAGGGCGCGTAGTCCCAGTAGCAGGACTGGGCTCCGCGCGCGCGGATGCGTTCTCGGACGTGGGCTTCCAGGTCGAGCAGGTTCACCCCTACCCGCGCCCGGTCGCGCAACTCGGCGAGCACGTCTGCGACGAAGCGCCCCGCCACTCGCATCCGCGCGATCTCCGCCGGGCTCTTCAACTCGACCATCATTCCTCCAGTGCGCCGGTATTTTAATACCACCCTAGCCGCGCCGGTATTTTAATACCAATCCGTCTTGCGACCTCGCACTGCCGTCCGTAGCCTGAGCGCATGGTCCGCCTCCCGTTGACCCCCGCGCAGATCGAGTCGGGTCGCCGCTTGGGCGCCGCCCTGCGCGCGGCCCGCGCGAACCGCGAACTCACCGACGTCGCCCACGCCGCCGGGATCTCACCGGAGACGCTGCGCAAGATCGAGACCGGACGGTTGCCCTCGCCGGCTTTCGGCACCGTGGTGGCATTGGCACAGGCGCTCTCGATCCCGCTCGACGATCTCGCGGACATCTGGCGCTCGGCCGGTCTCGCCGAATCCGCTTAGGCCGGATCGACTGTCGCCTTCGGAGCGATCGCGATCCCGACGGACGCGTTCGCGCCGCGCAGCAGCTTGTGCCCGCGAATGGCGAGCTTGCCGATGATCCCGTACTTGTCCGCGACCACATCGCGCACGCGCTGGGTGCCGTCCGCGTCGAGAATGCGCGCGCTACCCGGCAGGACCTCCGCCGCCGTCGGTCGGCCGCGCCCGTCGCAGACCTGCAGCGTGACGTCCGGATTGCGGCGGATCCGCTTGACCTTCCAGGTCTCGGGATTGGTCCACACGACGATCCGGTCACCATCCGGAGCCACCCACACGGGTGTGCCGACCGGCGTCCCGTCCTTCTTGAAGGTGGTCAGCCGCACGTATTTGCTCTGGCTCATCTCGTTCCACGTCATAGGGCAACGGTAGGCCCGCGCGACGGCGGCGACATCCGACCGCAGGACGGTTCGCGATTACGTGTATGGGCGTAGGTGGCGGCAACCGTGTCCGCCGAGCCGCCGCCACAATTCGTATGTTGCTCACCGCCAGCCGGTGGCGAATTGCAGCGCGAGGCTGGAGATTCCGAGGATGACGGAGAGGATGCCGCCGAAGAGCAGGGGGCGATGGCCTGCGGTGCGTAGGCGCTGCGGCGTGAGGGTGGTGCCGACGGCGGCCAGGACGGCGGCGATCAGCCAGGCGCTCACATGGCTCAGGGCGGTCGTCCACGAGGGCCGGATCACGCCGGTGGCGGCGAGGGCCGACGCGGCGAGGAACAGCACCACGAACAGCGGAATGGTGCGCCACAGTGGCGTGACGCCGGAATCGCGCCGGGCTCCGAAGTGCAATCCGACGCACAGCGGGATGATCGCCAGACTGCGCACCAGCTTGACGATGACGGCGAAATGCGCGGCGGCGGATCCGAACGCCACGCCGGCGGCGAGCACCGAGGACGTGTCGTTGATGGCGGTGCCCGCCCACAGGCCGAATGCCTGCTCGGACATGCCGAGCAGGTGGCCCAGCGGCGGATAGACCAGCACCGCGACCACATTGAAGACGAAGATGGTGCCGAGTGCGTAGGCGGTCCGCTCGCGGTCGGGCTTGATGACCGCCGTGGCGGCGGCGATGGCGGAGGCCCCGCAGATGGTGGTGCCCACCGCCACCAGGATGGCGGAATCCCGGTCCAGGGCCAGCAGCCTGCCGACGACCAGCGCGGCCAGGGCGCCGACGAGCAATGTGCCGATCAGTACGACTATGGTGCCGCGGCCCACGCCGACCACCGCGCCGACGGGCAACCCGAGACCGAGCAGGACGATGGCGGCGCCGAGCAATCGTTGCTGCGCCGAGGCCAGCCCGGGAGTGAATCGCTCGTCCCCGGTGCGGCGTGCGAAAACACCGAACATCGCGCCACCGGCCAGGGCGAGCACGGGCACGCCGAGGACGGGCCACACCGCGCCCAGGAAAGTCGCGGCGGTGGCGAGCACCGCTGCCACCAGAAGGCCGGGCCCGTGCCGGCGAAGATGCGTCATTTCGACAACGATCGCGGCAAACGATCTGTCCGGGTAGCCGTCGGGACGACAGCACCTCATAAGCCGCGCTGATGGGGCGGGGAATGCCGCGCCATCGCAGCAGGCTCATAATCTGCCCATGACGCTGCCGCCAGGAACACCTGATCTGGAGGTGCTCGACCTGCTGGTCTCCGTCGCGGAGTCGGGCAGCCTCGGCGCGGCCGCGCGCAGGCACGGCATCAGCCAGCCCGCCGCGAGCATGCGGATCAGCGCCCTGGAACGACGGCTACGGCTACGGCTGCTGGATCGCGGGCCCACCGGGTCGGCGCTCACCGACGCGGGGCGCTCGGTCGTGGAGCACGCGCAAGCCGTGCTCGACGCGGCGCGGGCCTTCGGCGCGGGTGTGGCCGCGCTGCATGCCGCTCAGGTGCCACACCTGCGGATCGCCGCGTCGAAGACCATCGCCGACCATCGCATTCCGCAGTGGCTCGACGCTTTCCGCGAGTCCTATCCGGAGGTGGCGGTATCCCTCGAAGTCGACAACACCCGGCATGTCGAGGAACTGGTCCGCAACGCCAGGGCGGACATCGGTTTCGTGGAGGGACCGCACCCGCCGCCCGGACTCGGCAGCCGAGTGCTCGGCGCCGACGATCTGGTTGTCGTGGTCGCGCCCGGCCACCGGTGGGCACACCGCCGACGGCCGGTGACATTGCGCGAACTCGCGACCACTCCCCTGCTGTGGCGCGAGCCCGGATCCGGCACCCGCGACACGGTATGGGAAATCCTGGGCGCGGAGTGCCAGCCTGCCCACCCGGCCGCCGAACTGGGCTCGGCGGCGGCGATCGTCGCGTCGGCGCGGGCCGGAGTCGCACCCGCGGTGCTGAGCCGGTTGATCGCGGCGCCCGATCTGGACAGCGCGGCCCTCGTCGAGGTACCGACGGCCGACTCCGTCGTGCTCACCCGGGAATTCCGCGTCATCTGGCGTCGGCAAGCTCCTCCGTCCGGGCCCGCGGAAGCGCTGGCCCGGTGCGCCGCGGGCGGCGGCGTGGCGCGCAACCGGTGAAGCACTCGGTCCGCGCACACGGGCACCCACCCGGCCGACGGCAAGGAATGACGATGCGCAGGCGGCCGACCGCGTCCCTCGGCCGGAAATGTCAGGTGGGCGCCACGTCGCGAACAGTCGAGAATGGGTGCCATGACGGCCTGGCATACCGACGGCGCGACAGCGCCCGGCGCGCGACCGGACGTGAGTCGGTCCGAGCCGCCCGTGCGCACGGATCCGGTCTGGTACGCCGCGTACGGCTCGAATATGAGTCTGGCCAGGCTGCGGACCTATCTTCGCGGTGGCAAGCCCGCAGGCGGAACACTCACCCTGCCCGGCTGCCGCGACAACGCCGACCCGATCCGCTCGACGCCCCTCCTGCTCCGGGGCGTGCTGTATTTCGCCACCGAATCGTTGACCTGGACCGGCGGCCGCGCTTTCTACGACCCCGACTGCCCGGGCGAGATGGCCGTGCACGCCCACTTGCTCACCACCGCCCAGTTCTCCGACATCGTGGCGCAAGAGATGTATCGCGTCCCGGGGGCGGACATGGATCTCAGCGATGCGATCGCGCAGGGAACAATGACTCTCGGCCCGGGACGCTACGAAACGTTGGTCTGCGCGGGAACGCACGCCGGGTACCCGGTGCTCACCTTCACCGCCCCGTGGCGTTGTCGCGACGTTCGGGGCAATCCGCCCGCCGCCGCCTACCTGCGGTATCTGGCCGCGGGCCTGCGCGCGGCACACGGCTGGTCCGCCCGCGCGACCGCGGGTTACCTCGCCACTCGGCCCGGTGCCGACCGGCGCTGGACCCCCGAGACGGTCCATGCCCTGCTCGGCGACGATGAAGTGGTGCGCCGAACCTATGAGGAGACCGCCCCCGCCCACGCACCGACCGGCGATTCGTCCTCGGAGTCCCGGTAGCTGCGGGCGACCAACGCCGCACGCAGGTACCACACCCCGGATGCCTGGGCGGGGTCGAAACCGGTGAGCTGACCGATGCGCTTGAGCCGGTAGTCCACGGTGTTGGTGTGGATGTGCAGCGATCGCGCCGTGCGCTGGCGATTGAGATTCGTACCGATATGACGTTTGAGCGTCTCGAGTAGTTCGGGGTGCTCGTCGAGTGGGTCGAGCAGTGTGCGCAGGGTCTCCAGTCCGGGTCCGGGCCGGGTGAGCTGATATTCGAGCGCGAGGTCGTCGAAGCGGAACAGTCCGCGGGTCCAGCGCAGCCGTTGCACCATGTCCAGCAGCTCGTGCGCGCGGTCGGCGGCCGTCGGCACTTCGACCGGGGTCGCGGCGATCACCGTCGCGACGATCGGCACCTGCGCGGCGCGGCCGAGACTGTCCACCAGTTCGTCCAGCGACTTGTCCTCCGGCGACGCGGACGGTAACAGGATGGTGCCGCCGTCGACGCTGAGCAGCGACAACACCGATTCACCGCAGCGGGTGGCGAGTTCGGATTGCACTCGGCGCAGCTTCCGCCGCGCGACCACCGCACCGTCGAGATGCGGGTTGCGCTCCTCCGGGTGCGGCGGAATCGCCAGGGCGACAACGGAATACGAGTCGGCGATCTGGATTCCGCATTCGCGGGCCATGGTGAAGGTGGGGTGCCCGCCGAGCAGGGCCGAAGCGAGGGTGTGCGCGGCCGTGTGGTGCTCGCCGACCACGGCGCGCAACTCGGTCACGTAGGCCCGCGAGACGGTCGAGGTGATGGTGTCCAGGATCTCCAGCAGGCGGCGGCTGATCTCCTTGAGACTGTCGAAGTCCGCGGCGGTCGCGTTCGCCACGATCAGGTCGAAGCCGAGCTTGAATCCCTCGTGCACGGCGTGGTGGATGGTGTCGATCGGAATGCCTTCTCGCGCCCAGCCCGCCGCGGCGTTGCGCAGCAGGAGGGTCTTCTCCGGGATGTCACTGCCGTCGAGCATGCTGACGGCCAGTTCCAGGCACAGGCGGGTGATGTTGGTGATGTCGCCGTTGAGCGCCTCACCGGGGAGCGTCCGGCAGTGCGCGACGGTCTCGATGAAATGGCCGACCATCTTGCGCGACAGATTCCGCACGTCTCGCAGTGAAGAACTGGCCGGGCGGCCCGACAGGGTCAGATCCGGGCCTGCCGAATCGGTGATGGACATGTGACTCCTTCCCTCCCCGATCGCGGAAAGTACTCCACGGTAACTTGACCGGGTCGGCGTGCCGAGGTCCAAGCCTCCGGTTGGGGACACCACCCGAACCGGGCGACGCGCGTCTGTGAAGCCTCACAAGTCGTCATCGCGCGGTCGAATTCTTTCGATCCCCGTCGTAACGTCGGTGGCAGCAGGGTCGCCGCGCGGAGGGAGGGCCATGAACATCGGCCCGCACGAAGAAGATCGGGACATCACCGAAGTGTCCGCGAGATTCACTCGTGGCGCCCATCGCGGCGGTCCCGACGCGCTGATCAGAATGGGCTTGGAACTGGCCCTCGTCCTGGTCGACGCGGCCGAGGCGGCGGGCAGTCTCGCGCTGGGCCGGTTCGAGCACGCGGCGACCCGATGCGCCCAGGCGGGCATCCCGATCGAAGCGGTGCACGCCGTCCTGCGCGACAGCGTCGACGCGGGCCTCGCCGCACCCGCCACGGATTCCCCCGGACGGCGCACCGCGCGCGATCGGGTCGAGCCCGGCGTGCTCAGCGAATTCCTCGAGACGCTGAACTCGGTGGTGGCGCGCAGTTACGCCAACTGAGCGCGACCGACGCACCGGCCGCTGCTCACAACGCCGCTACGAGCGCGGCGCTCTCCAGCGCGCATCCGTGGCCGATGGTGATGCCGGAGCCGCCGTGGCCGTAGTTGTGGACGACGGGCGTGCCGGGTAGCACGGCGGTGTCGAGTTCCACGCGGACCTCCCGGCGACCGGGGCGCAGTCCCACCACGGCGTCCAGCACCTCACTGCCGTCGAGCCCTGGGACCAGATCGCGGCAGCGCCGCAGGATAGATCGGGTGAGGTCGGGGTCGGGCGCGGTGTCCCACTCGCCGGTGTCCAGCGAACCGCCCAGGACGCAATCGTTCGCGCGGGGATGGACGTAGGCGCGACCGAGCGGATGGGCTTCGTCGCGGACCGACACCGACAGCCCGGGGTTCGCGACCCGCACGATCTGGCCGCGGATCGGATACGCCTCCGGGTCGCCCACCAACTCGGCGGCCCGCAGACCGGCGCAGTTCACCACGACGTCCGGCGACAGGTCCGCGAGATCATCGAGGCTCCGCACAGCACGCGGTACGCGACGCGCGCCTGCCGCGTCCACCTGCGCGCTCAAGAACGGCAGGTAGGTCGGCATCTCCACCAAAGGAACTTCGAAACGGAATCCGAATCCGTAGCCCGGAGGCAGGTCCACCCGATCGGCCTGCCGGAACGAGCGCACCGACCGCGACCACGCGGGAATCGCGGGCTCGTCGCGATACAGCGCCATGGACGCGCACATCCGCACGCCCGGCGCTTCGGCGGCGGCCAGCGCCGCCAAGTGCTCGAAAGTCGTCTCGCTCCAGGCCAGCACGCGATCGGCGGGACCGGCGGCGGTCGGAAACCAGACCGCCGCGGCCAGGAAGGACGTCGTCGCCGTGATCGGCTCGGCGCTGACGACGATGACCTCGTGCCGGGCTCGGAGCAGTTCGGCCGCGGTGGACAGACCCGAAATGCCCGAGCCGAGGACGACGATCCGCATGGGAGCGAGAGTATCGAGCCCTACCCGCCCAGCGCTGTTCCCGTAGCACCGCCCCTGGGAGGCGCGGATAGATCAGTCGGCATCGTCGAGCGATGTGACACCGGTCGTCATGGCCACCACCGGCCACTGCGGCCCGGCACAGGCCGCGGCCACGGTACTGCCCTCCGCGAACCCGCCCCGGCTCTCGCCGGTCCCGGCCATGTCCACCCGGGGACCGGCCGCCTCGGCCGAGCCGATCAACACACAGTTCCAGTTCTCCGACGGCGGCTGGCTGCCCACCGCGATGGCGCCCTCCTCCTGGCTGTCCGCCGACAACGTCGGTCCCGCGGCGGCCACCCCCGCGCCGGCAGCAGCGACGATCACGACGCAGCCCCCGGTAGCGGCGACACGTGCAGCGATCCGAAACATGCGACAACTCCTGCGGCCCCCCGTCGTTCGCGTTGCCGCCCTCCGGCCGTTCAAATCGCGTCGAAGCCGACCGGCAACTGATCGGCGAACGCGACTCGTTCGGTTGACTAGCCCGTCGGCCCGTGGGTAATGCCAATCCATGGACGATGGGCGGCTGACCATCGGGGTGGAAGAGGAGTTCCTGCTCGTCGACCCGCGCACCGGCGAACCGCTGGCACGCAATGTCGAGGTGGCGCGTACCGCGGAGGAACTCGGCATCGACCTGCAACTCGAACTCACCCGTTGTCAGGTGGAGACCAGCACCGCGGTCCACACCGATATCGGCGCACTGCACCAGCAGTTGCGCGACCTGCGCCGTGGCATCGCCGCCTGCGCCGAGCGCAACGACGCCCGCTTGCTCGCAGTCGGCATCCCGCCCACCGTCCCGCACGAGTTCCCGGTCACCGACACCCCGCGCTACCAGCGCATCGAAGAGAACTTCGGCATGCTCGCCCACGAGCAGGGGCTGTCGGGCTGTCACGTGCACATCGGCATCCCCGACGTCGAAACCGCGATCCAGGTCAGCAACCACCTGCGGCCGTGGCTGCCGCAACTGCTCGCGATGACCGCGAACTCCGCCATCTACCGCGGCACCGAGACCGGCTTCGCCAGCTGGCGCAGCATCCTGTGGCGGCGCTGGCCCAGCGCCGGACCGCCTCCGTACTTCGAATCCGCGCGGCACTACGAGGCGATGGTCGCGATGATGCTCAACAGCGGCAGCATCCTGGACAAGCAGATGGTCTATTGGGACGTCCGCCCCTCGGTCTCGTTCCCGACCGTCGAGATACGGGTCAGCGATATTCCGGCGACCGTCGAGGAGACCGCGCTCTTGGCCGCGCTGGTGCGCGCCGTCGTCGTGATGGCGGAGAGATCGTTGGCGGCGCGGCAGCTCGCGCCGCAGGTGCCCGCGGAGATGTTGCGGGCGGCGTACTGGAAGGCAGCGCGTTCGGGGCTGGCCGGAGACGGCGTCGACCCTCGTGACGGCACGGTGGCGCCCGTGCGCGACCTGCTGTGCCGGCTGATCGACTACGCCGCGCCCGCGCTGGAGGACGCGGGCGACCGCCGATTCGTCGACGAGGCGTTCGGCCGCCTGCTCGCGCGCGGCAACGGCGCGCACCGACAGATCGCGGCGCTGCGGGCGCGCGGGGAGATCGACGACGTCGTCGAGGAGGTGGCGCGCTCGACCCTCGAAGGCTGCGACCAGCCGGGAAGTTCCCGCGCGACACCGGCGACCGGAGCGCCGCTCAGCTGAGCACCACGGTGGCTATGCGCTGCGTGGTCGGCCGCGCTGGTCCGCGCTCGGACTCGAATCATCGATCGCCCGCAGGATCTTCGACTCGAGGGTGGTTGGCGGATTCACCGCGGCGGTCGCGCTCAGTGCCGCCAACGTGTCCCGGATACGCCGCACCGCGCCGGCGAACGCCGCTGCGGTGCCGGATTCGGCTGTCGCGACGCGGTTTTCGATGCGCCTGCGCTCGATCTCGGCCACCGCGTCCATCGCGTACGGGTACGCCAGATCGAGCAGATTCGCGCGACACGGCTCGGCGCCGGTCATCGCCGGTCACCTTCGACCGACCCGACCGGCAGCCCTGGGTGCGCCGATCGCGGCCTCGCCGCGACCTCGACGCGCGAACGGACCGCCGACTCCGCAGGCGTACGACCATGCGTGGATGGACCCGCACCGCGGTCTGGGCGCACCTGTCTCGTGCCAACCCGCATGCCTTGACTTCGCGGCGCACCGTCTCGCGGATTGGATTCTCGCCATATTCGAACCGAAAACGGGTACGCTCCTGGTCCGCCGAAGTCGTTCCGATGGTTTCGGCCCGGAACGTCGGCGGACGCGCCGGAGGCCGCCGCGCCCGCGCCCGCTTTCCGACGCAGAGGAGATCACCGATGCGCACCGAGCTCCGCGACGATCGTGGCGTCCCGCTCGAACACGTCACCGTGGCGCTCGGCTGGGATCCGGCCACCCGTTCGCGCTTCTTCGGCCGGCGCGAGGAGATCGATCTCAACGTCGCGGCCTTGCTCTTCGCCGCGGACCGGCTCGTCGACGTCGTGTACCACGAGCAGCTCAGCTCGACCGACGGGGCCGTCCGCCTGCACGGCGACAGCATCACCGGAGAAGGCGAGGGCGACGACGAGATCATCAGCGTCGATCTGTCCCGCCTCGCCGCGCAGGTGACGACGGTGTTGTTCCTCATCACCTGCTACACCGGCCAGACCTTCGAGCGGATCGCGAACGCGTACTGCCGAGTGATCGACACCGTGGCGGGCACCCAGCTCGCCCGCCACGAGCTGACCGGCGGCGGCTCGCACACCGGCCTGGTGCTCGGCCGAGTGCGTCGCACCGAGGGCGCCTGGCACTTCCAGGACGTCGGCGCGGGCTTGCGGGCGCGGCACCCGATCGAGGCGATTCCGCAGCTCGGCCCGTACATCGAATGACCTCGTAGCGATTCGGCTTGCGCCGCAACGGCTTCGGTTTCAGCGCGAGCTACGGTCTGGCGTCGGCCGCTTCGCGCGTCGCACACCCCTCCCCCGCCGGACCGGCCGCGGCCTCCGATTGGAATTCGGACGCGCGGGTAGTCGCCGGGCAGGAGGTGTGACATGCCGAAGGAGGTCTCATGACCGGGACGACACAGGTTCGCCCGCCCGCGAACGCACGGTCGGTCAGCGAACTGGTCGAGGACGCCACCACCCAGGTGTCCCGGCTCATCCGCGACGAACTCCAGCTCGCTCGCGTCGAGATGCGGGAGAAGGGCAAACGGTTCGGCCTCGGAGCGGGCCTGGCGGGCGTGGCGGCGCTACTGGCGTTCTACGGCGGGGCGGCGTTGGTCGCGGCGGCGGTGCTCGGCCTCACCGAGGTGCTGCCGGGCTGGGCGTCCGCGCTGATCGTCGCGGGCGCGCTGCTGGTGGTCGCGGCGGTGCTCGGTCTGGCCGGGAAGAAGAGCGTCGAAGAGGCGAATCCGCCGATCCCGCAGGAAGCGGTCGAGGGCATTCGCGAGGACATCGAGGTGATCAAGGACAGGAGGCGGGGATGAGTGGCAGCCGACCCGGGGCCGACCGGCCCACCGACGACGTCGCGGCCCTGCGGCGCGACCGCGACCAGGCCAGGGCGGATCTCGGCCGCACGGTCGAAGAGCTGGGCCACAAACTCGATGTGCCCGCGCGCAGCAAGGAGAAGGCGCACGACGCCGTCGAGGCGACTCAGCACGCGGCGTCCGAGGCGGCGCTCACCGTCGCGAATAAGGCCCAGCAGGCCAGGACGGGCGCGGCCGACCTCGTCCACCGAGTGGCGGCGGCCACACCGGAGCCGGTGGCCGAACGCGGCAGGCAGGCCGGTGGCGCACTGCGCGCCCATCCGATTCCCACTGCCCTCGGCGCGGCGGTGCTCGCGGCCGTGGTCTGGCAGATCGTGCGGAGGCGGCGATGAAGACGCTCTACAAACCACTCGGCCTGCTGATCAGCGTGCTCGGCGGCCTCGCGGCGAACGCCGTGTTCACCAAGGTGTGGAAGCAGATCACCGGTGAGCGGCAGGCCCCGACGTCGACCGCGCGGGATCATTCCTGGCGCGAGGTGCTTTTCGCCGCGGCATTGCAGGGCGCGGTTTTCGGCCTGGTCAAGGCCGCGATCGACCGCGCGGGCGCGACGGGCTACGAATCGCTCACCGGCACTTGGCCGGAATAACGCGGCGCATCGCCGCAGCTCGAAATCACTGCCGCCGTGACTCGACGTTCTCGAGTCACGGCGGCAATTCGGTGTGCGTCTGAATCCCGGCGTCATCACGAAGCCGCACCCGTCACCGAGGTCGATCGTCCGCCTCGGCGGTGCACGACGGGCATGCTTCGTCGCGCCGCTGATGGGGATCGGCCCCCCTTCAGGTCGGCTCTTGTGTCACGGCTGCCCCGAGCGACGATCGAGGCAGCCGTCGGACCGGCGCAACGAGCTTGTCCGGCCGCACGAGACCGCCTGGTCGGAGGCGCGACCGGGCGCACAGTGTGATTAGCGCACGACGGGATGGGGTAAGTTGGCCGCGGAGTGGTCGCTCTCTGCGCCGAGAACCCGTGCGCAAGAGACGTGAACCGGAGCGGAGGTCGACGTGGCGTACTGCCGAGGACGCGTCGCCGGCACGGGAGGTGGATTGTGAGTTCCGAAAGCGCGCCCCGGGCGCTGGAGGTCGAGGTGCGGTCGGCGGAGGACACGGTCGTCGTCACCGTGCACGGCGAGATAGACATGGCGTCCGCGCCGCGCTTGCAATCGGCTCTCGACGAGGCGCTACGCGACGCACCCGCCGCCGTCGTGGTGGACATGACCAACGTCGGGTTCCTCGGCTCCGCCGGGCTGAGCGTCCTGCTGGCGGCCTCGGAAGCCACCGGCTCCGGTGGCTTGCGCGTCGTCCCCAGCGACGCCGCGCGCAGGCCGATCGAGGTGACCGCGCTGGACCGGTTGCTCACGGTGTTCGACTCGGTCGAGGACGCGCTCGCGGTGAACGAAACCCAGGCGCCGAACTGAGCTTCCCGGCACCGCATCGGTGCCGCTCAGCCCGCGACGCGGTTTCGACCCCGTGTCGCCGGGTATGTGACCGGTCGTCGGCACCGTGTCGACCAGAGCGCACCGGGAGGAGGCCGTATGGCAGAAACCCGCGAACACCGATTGGTGGGAGTGCCCGCGGTGGCGGCGTTGGCGGATCTCGGATTCGCCTCGGTCGCCTCGGGTGTCATCGCCCGGCGCAGGCCGGTGCTGGGCCTGCTGGAACGCACCGGAGCCGATTCCAGGGCGATCGAGCGCGTGCGGCAGTTGCGGCGCGAGTTCGGCGCGGGCCCGGTCGAGCTCGTGGTGCCGGGTCGCCGGATCGTGGTCGTTCTCGATCCGCATGACGTGGGACGGGTGCTGGCCGACGCGCCGACGCCGTTCAGTCCGGCGAATCGGGAGAAGCGCGCCGCGTTGCGCCAGTTCCAGCCGCACGGCGTCCTGCTCTCGGAGGGACCGATCCGTGACCAGCGCCGCGCCGTGAACGAGGCCGCGCTGGACTCGGCCGAGCCGCTGCATCGCCTGGCCGGTCCGTTCGCCGAGGCGATCGCGGAGGAGGCGCGCGAGTTGATCCTGTCCGCCCTGCACCGCGGCCACCTGGACGCGCGGCAGTTCACCACGCGCTGGTGGCGGCTGGTGCGGCGGATCGTGCTCGGCGAGCGAGGACGCGACGACACCGTGCTCACCGACGAACTCTCCCGGCTGCGCTCGGCGGGCAACTGGTCGTTCCTCGCGCCTGCGCATCGCAGGCAGCGCGACCAGTTCACCAACCGGCTGTACCGCCACGTGGAGTCCGCTTCGCCGGACAGTCTCGCCGGAGCGTTGGCCGCGGTGCCCGCGGGCGGCGCCACCGATCCGGTCGGGCAGATACCGCACTGGTTGTTCGCCTTCGACGCGGCGGGCATCGCGCTGAGCCGGGCACTGGCGGTGCTGAGCACTCACCCCGAGCACCAGGCCCGCGCACTCGCCGACGCCGTCGATCCGGAACGCGTCGACCTGCGCGGTTATCTGCGCGCCTGCGTCCTCGAGTCGGTGCGGCTGTGGCCGACCACACCCATGCTGCTGCGCGACATCACCGCCGATACCGAGTGGCGCGACGGCGACGAGCGCTTCACCATCGCCGCGGGCGCCGCGCTGATGATCGCGGTCCCTGCGTTCCACCGGGATGCCGAACTGCTGCCCTTCGCCGACCAGTTCGTCCCGGAGATCTGGCTGGACGGCCGCGCGGAGCAGTATCCCCAACTCGTGCCGTTCAGCGCGGGCCCCGCCGACTGCCCCGGCCGTAACCTGGTGCTGTTCGTCACCAGCACGCTGCTCGCGCACTTGCTGACGTCGGCCGACTTCCGGCTGCGGTCCACGCCGCGCCCCAACCCGGACGCTCCACTGCCGGTGACCTTGAACAATTTCGGGCTCGACTTCACCGTCGAGCCGTGCATGACCCAAGCGGGCTAGACGCTCGGCACGGAGGCACGATCGGCCGCGCCACCGGACGGAGACCGGGAGCGGCCGATCGCACCACTCACGCAGACGCGACTACCGGACCGCGCCCGCGACACCGCCGATGAGGCCGCCGAGCACGCAGCCGGGGAACACGCCGATGATGAGGAAGATCAGACCGACCACGGCGCCGATGGCGCAGCCGATCAGCACGCCGCCCAGGGCACTCCCGGCATCACCGACGAACTGCGGCGCACCCGGCTCCGGAATGGCGGTGCCGACCGGAGTCAGGGTCAAAGTCGTTGCGTCCGCGTTGATTTCCGGAGCAACCGCGACCTGCTGCCCCATCGCGGATCGCAGAGTGGTCGGCACCGTCGCCACCACCTCGCCGTCCGGCGCGAGCACGGTGATCACGTCCGGTGTGACGGCGAACGTGCCGGAGGCGAGCGTCAGCGTCGCGCTCGACCGGTCCGGCGCGACGGCGACGGCGACGGAGGAGGCCACGACGTCGTCGCCGAGCGCGGGATCGTAGATTTCGGCCTGCCCGTACGCGGTAGCCGCCGTGACGCCGGTGGCGGCAATGGTCAGCAGCGTGGTCGCTACCAATTTCCTGAACTTCATGAGCTTTCCCATCCTCAGCAGAATCGATCTGTCGTTACCTGGGTACAGCCATGGAACATCAGCGATTATAGACGTTACACATCACTGCTTCGGACAGTTGGTATTCCCAAGATGCCCTGCACGACAGCGCATTTCGTGACGAATCCGGAAAATGGGATGGGCCGACCCTACTCCAGCTCCCCTTCGGTCTCCAGGTAGACCTGCCGCAGTCGATCGAGCGTGTCCTGTTCGGGACGTTCCCACAGTTTCCGCTCGGCCGCTTCCAGCAACCGTTCGGTGATCCCGTGCAGCGCCCAGGGATTGAACTGCTCCATGAACTTTCGGTTCGCCTCGTCGAAAACGTAGCTCTCCGTCAGCTTTTCGTACATCCAGTCGGCCACCACGTTGGTCGTGGCGTCGTAGCCGAACAAATAGTCGACGGTCGCGGCCATTTCGAACGCGCCCTTGTAGCCGTGCCTGCGCATGGCTTCGAGCCAACGAGGGTTCACCACCCGGGCCCGGAACACCCGTGCCGTCTCCTCCGACAACGTCCGGGTGCGCACCGCGTCCGGGCGTGTGCTGTCGCCGATGTAGGCCTCCGGGTTCTTGCCGGTCAGCGCACGCACCGTGGCCACCATGCCGCCGTGGAACTGGAAGTAGTCGTCGGAGTCGGCGATGTCGTGCTCGCGGGTGTCGGTGTTCTTGGCCGCCACGGCGATCCGGCGATACGCGCCGCGCATGTCCTCCGCGGCGGGCGCGCCGTCGAGATCGCGCCCATAGGCGTAGCCGCCCCAGGTGGTGTAGACCTCGGCGAGGTCGTCGTCGGTGCGCCAGCTCTTCGCATCGATCAGCTGCAACAGGCCCGCCCCGTAGGTGCCGGGCTTGGAACCGAAAATGCGGGTGGTGGCGCGCCGCTGGTCGCCGTGCTCGGCGAGATCGGCTTGGGCGTGCGCGCGGACGTAGTTGTCCTCGTGGGGCTCGTCCAGATCGGCGACCAGGCGAATCGCGTCGTCCAGCAGGGCGAGCACGTGCGGGAAGGCGTCGCGGAAGAAGCCGCTGATGCGCACCGTGACATCGATGCGTGGGCGGCCGAGTTCCGCGAGCGAGACCACCTCGAGCGTGCGGACGCGGCGGCTGGCCTCGTCCCAGACCGGCCGCACGCCCAGCAGCGCGAGCACTTCGGCGATGTCGTCGCCGGAGGTGCGCATCGCGGAGGTACCCCAGATCGACAGACCCACCGACCGCGGGAATTCACCGTGGTCGGCGTGGTAGCGCTCCAGCAGGGATTCCGCCATGGCCTGCCCGGTCTCCCAGGCCAGCCGGGACGGCACGGCCTTGGGATCGACCGAGTAGAAATTGCGCCCGGTCGGCAGGACGTTGATCAGGCCGCGCAACGGCGACCCGCTCGGGCCTGCCGGGATGAACCCCCCGTCGAGCGCGTGCAGGACGCGGTCGATCTCCACGCCGGTCTGCCGCAGGCGCGGCACCACCTCCGTGGCCGCGAACCGCAGCACCAGGCGCACCTGCGGGTCATCGGCGATACCGTCGACCGCCTCCGGCGACCAGTCCGCCGCCTGCAACGCCGCGACCAGCGTGCGGGCGCGAGCCTCCACGGCATCCACGCGCTCACGCGCCTCGCCTCCCGACTCGTCGAGGCCGAGGGCTTCGCGCAGGCCGGGCACGGTGCGCTCGCCACCCCACAGCTGACGCGCGCGGAGCATGGCCAGCACCAGGTCGAGTTCACTCTCCCCGGCCGGAGCCGAGCCGAGAACGTGCAGGCCGTCGCGGATCTGCACGTCCTTGATCTCACACAGCCAGCCGTCGACGTGCAGCAGCATGTCGTCGAAGGATTCTTCGTCCGGACGCTCGGTGAGGCCGAGGTCGTGGTCCATTTTCGCGGCGCGCATCAGCGTCCAGATCTGCTGACGGATCGCGGGCAGCTTGGCCGGGTCCAGGGCCGAGATGTTGGCGTGCTCGTCGAGCAGCTGCTCCAGTCGCGAGATGTCGCCGTAGGTTTCGGCGCGAGCCATCGGCGGGATCAGATGGTCCACCAGGGTGGCGTGCGCGCGTCGTTTGGCCTGGGTGCCCTCGCCGGGATCGTTCACCAGGAACGGATAGATCAGCGGCAGATCACCGAGAGCGGCATCGGTGCCGCAGGAGGCCGACATACCCAGCGTCTTGCCGGGCAGCCACTCCAGGTTCCCGTGCTTGCCCAGATGCACCATCGCGTCGGCGCCGAAACCCTCGGGCGCGCTGAGCCACCGATAGGCCGCCAGATAGTGGTGGCTGGGTGGCAGATCAGGGTCGTGGTAGATGGCGACGGGGTTCTCGCCGAAACCGCGCGGCGGCTGCACCATGAGTACGACATTGCCGAAACGCAGTGCGGCGATGACGATCTCACCGGCCGGGTCGGCGGATCGGTCGACGTAGAGTTCGCCCGGCGGCGGGCCCCACGCTTCGACGACGGCCTCGCGCAGGTCGCCGGGCAGGGTGTCGAACCAGGCGGTATAGGTCGCCGCGCCGATGCGGATCGGGTTCCCCTCCAGCTGTTCGGCGGTCAGCCAGTCGGGATCCTGGCCTCCGGCGGCGATCAGGGCGTGGATGAGCGCATCCCCGTCCTGTTCGTCCAGGCCGGGAATCTCACCGGGTGCGCCCAGATCGTAACCGGCGGAGCGCATTTCGGTGAGCAGGCGGATCGCGCTGGCCGGGGTGTCCAGACCGACGGCATTGCCGATGCGGGCGTGCTTGGTCGGGTAGGCCGACAGCATGACGGCGATGCGCTTGCGTTCGGCGGGGATGTGACGCAGCCGCGCGTAGCGCGTCGCGATGCCCGCGACACGGGCGGCGCGCTCGGCGTCGGGGACGTAGGTGGACAGGCCGTCGGCGTCGAATTCCTTGAACGAGAACGGGACCGTGATGATCCGCCCGTCGAATTCCGGCACCGCCACCTGGGTGGCGACGTCCAGCGGTGACAGCCCGTCGTCGTTGGCCTCCCACTGGGCGCGGCCCGTGGTCAGGCACAGTCCTTGCAGGATGGGCACATCCAGGTCGGCGAGCGCGCCGACATCCCACGCCTCGTCCTCGCCACCCGCGGACGCGATGGCGGGCTTGGTGCCGCCCGCGGCCAGGACCGTCACCACCAGCGCGTCGGCGCGGGACAACATTTCGAGCAACGCGGGTTCGGCGGTGCGCAGCGACGCGCAGTACAGCGGCAGCGCCCGCGCGCCCGCCTGTTCGATCGCGGTACACAGGGCGTCGACGTAGGCGGTGTTGCCCGCCAGATGCTGGGCGCGGTAGTAGATCACCGCCACGGTCGGCCCATCGGGATGCTCAGCGGCGACCCGATCCAATTCGCCCCAACTGGGCAACTGGATCGGCGGCTCGAAGCCGTGGCCGGTCAGCAGCACGGTGTCGGACAGGAAATTGTGCAGCTGGCGCAGATTCTCCGGGCCACCGGCGGCCAGGTAGTTGTGCGCGTCGGCCGCGACGCCGCCCGGGACGGTGGAGCATTCCATCAATTCGGCGTCCGGGGCGATCTCGCCGCCGAGGGCGACGAGCGGGATCCCGCTGGCCCGCAGCGCCTCCAGCCCGTCTTCCCAGGCCCGCTTGCCGCCGAGAATGCGCACGATCACCAGATCGGCGCCGTCGAGCAGGCCGGGCAGGTCGTCGACCAGCAGGCGAGCCGGATTTCCCCACCGATAGTCGGCTCCGCTGGCGCGGGCACTGAGCAGATCGGTGTCGGATGTGGACAACAGCACAATCACGGGTGGCAGCCTTCCTCGGGTGACGCGCCCATCGGGGGTTCGCTGCTCGCCGGGGAGGGTCTGGCTTTCCACAGTGGCGCGACCGCACCGGACTTTCACCGGTTTCCTCGTCGTCCGCCGAGCACGCCGATGCTACCTGCCGTCCGGATCGTCCTCGTCCACGCGCCCCGCTCGATCAGCCGCGACGGTCGCCGTCGCTCGCCCTGGCTGCCAAGAAGTCGTCCACGAGTCGTGCGCAGTCGGCGGTGCCGATCGGTTCGAGCCCGACCAGCCTGGCGAAGACGATCGGGCCGACGAGCTGGGTCAGCGCGAACGTCACGTCCGGATCGCCGAGTTGGGCGCGCACGTCCGGATCGCCGAAGAGCTGGTCGAACGGCTTGCGGTACTGCTCGATGAGCCGCCTGCGCAGCGAGGTGAAGTCCGGACCCGCCCCGGATTCGCCGCGCTCGCCGGTGGCCAGCCACGCCAGCGTGGATATCTGCAACGGGGCCTCGTTCACGACCGCCGCCTGCCTGCTGAGCAATTCGATCAGCCGTTGCCGCAGCGGACCGGCGGGCGGCGCCTCGATCACCGGGGGGAGCAGACGCTCGAGCGTGGCGGCGCGCAACTGCATGGCGTTGTCGAAGTGCCGGTACAGCGTGGTGCGCGCGACCTTCGACATGGTTGTGACGGCTTCGACGGTAACCGCTTCCAGCCCACCGGTTCGCAGCAGCGCGGTGGCGGCGTCGAGCAGTCTGGCGCGGGAGCGCGCCTTGCGCGGGTCGACGTCGTCGTCACGAGGGTCGGCGGCACCGGTCATGGGTCGAACATTCCTCTCTCCGCCGCGCCTATCGCCACCCGGCCCACTTATGATACTGATAGTAGCGTAGCGATACTGACAGTTTTGTTCAGCCCGGGGAGGCGCCGTGGAGTCCACCACGACACGTTTGTCAGCCGCTCAGCGATGGATGTTGACGATCTCCTGCCTCACCGTGGCGTTGGTGATCGCGTCGATGGCGGCGCTGTACACCGCGTTGCCGGAGATCGCCGCCGCGACGGGCGCCAGTCAGCAGCAGCTCACCTGGGTCGTCGACGGGTACACCCTGGCGCTGGCCTGCCTGGTTCTCCCCGCGGGCGCCCTCGGCGACCGCTTCGGGCGGCGCGCCGTGCTGGTCATCGGTCTGTTCGTCTTCGCGGCGGCCTCGGCGGCCCCGGCGCTGCTGCACACGCCCGGCTGGTTGATCGCGGGCCGGACGGCGGCCGGAGTGGGCGCCGCTCTCGTCATGCCCTCGACGCTGTCCCTGATCACCGCCGGATTTCCGGAGTCACGCCGGGGCAATGCCGTCGGGCTGTGGGCGGGTGTCGCCGGTGCTGGCGCGGTGCTCGGCATCCTCGGCTCGGGCCTGCTGCTGGAGCAGTGGTCGTGGGTGTCGATCTTTCTCGCCATGGCCATAGCGGGACTGGTGCTGATGATCGCCGGTTTCACGCTGCCGGAGTCGGTCGACCGGGATCGTCCAGGGCTGGACGTGTGGGGGGCGGTCACCTCGGCCGCGGCCGTCGGATCACTTGTGGTGGCGGCGATCACGGTACCCGAGCGCGGATGGGTGGACCCGGTGGTGATCGGCGCCGCCGTCGTCGCGGTGCTGGCGGCCGTGGCGTTCGGCATGATCGAGAAACGGGTGGCACACCCACTGCTGGATCTACGTCTGTTCGCCGATCGAGGGTTCGGCTCCGGCACCGCGTCGGTGACCTTGCAGTTCTGCGTATGCTTCGGGACCTTCCTGCTGATGGTCCAGTTCCTGCAGCTGATCCTCGGGTACCGGCCGATCGTGTCGGCGCTGGCGATGGCGCCGATGATGGTGCCGATGGTGGCGGTCTCGGCGGTGGCGCCGCGCCTCGCCGAACGGGTCGGGTTGCGGCTCCCGATCGCGGGCGGGCTGGTGATCATCGGGATAGCGCTCGTCGCGCTCTCCCGGGTCGAGGTCGACACCACTTACGTCGACCTGCTCTGGCCGTTCCTGATCATGAGCACCGGCACCGGCCTGTGTACCGCGCCCGCGACGGCCGCGATCATCGCGGGCACCCCGGTGGAGAAACACAGCGTCGCCGCCGCGGTGAACGACGCGGCGCGCGAAGTGGGCGCGGCGGTCGGCATCGCCATCGCCGGCAGCATCCTGGCCGCCGGGTACAGCCACCGCGTCGCACCCGCCCTGCCCCAGCTGCCCGAGCAGATTCGCGAACCGGTCGGCGACTCGCTGGCCGCGGCGCTGCAGGTCACCGAGCGAATCGGCCCGCAAGCCGCGCCCCTGGCCGACTTCGCCGAATCGGCCTTCGTGCACGGCGCTCAGCAGTCCGCGCTGGCGCTGGGCATTGTCACCTTCGTCGCCGCGGCCCTGATCGGGGTGTGGGCGCCGGGACGCTCACGCGCGACGGCGAAACCGGCGCCGACTCGACCGGAGACGCGACCGACGACGACACCGTGACGACCGCGCGCCGGTGACACCCGCACGACCGATCACACGACGACCGTGCAGGATTCGCGCCGGGCCTAGACCAGGTCGGCGTTCCCGTCGATCACCTTGAGGTGGTAGTGGAACCGGTTGACCCGCCACCCCTGCGATGTGCGCTCGACGCCGAGGGAGTAGCTGCCGACGAAGGTACGGGTCTTGCCCTCGGTCGCGGCATTCTTGACGTGCACCGCGATGGCGTCCGCGTGCACGCGCGCCGCGTCGCCGTCCAGATCGATGAGATGGTTGCCCGACTGGTGGTGCACCCCGTCGAGGTCGGCGAGCCCGGTGCGCCAATCCGCGATGATGTCGGCGGTGGCACGCTCCCCGACCGGCCCGCCGAAACCGCCGTCGAAATCGACGGTCGGCGTGAACACCTCCGCCGACAAGTCTTCCCAGCGCTTCTGGTCGGTGTACACGAACATCTTGGTGATCACATCGACGATGGCGAGCCGGTCGGCGAGAGTGGAAATTTCGGACATACGCCGACCTTAGTCGGCGGGCCCGCCCTATGCCTTGCGGACCACCCCGCCGAGCAGCACCAGCCCGGTTTCCGGCAGGTCGTCGCCGAGCCACTGTTGCAGGGGAACCACACCGGGCTCGAGTATCTCGAACCCCTCGAAGAACGACTCGACCACGGCCGCAGACCGATAGACCACCTGGGCCGAGGATTTGGCGGTATCCGACGACGACTGGTCGATGAAGTCCGAATTGCTGTCGTCGGAGCCGTGCGTGAACGCCAGATAGCTTCCCGGAGCCATGATTTCCCGCAGCCGAGCGACGATCTCGGCCGGGCCTTCGTCGTCCATCACGAAATGCAGGACCCCGACGAGCGTGATCGCGACCGGCTCGTCGAAGTCGATCGAACCACCGCTGCGCAGCCGGTCGATGATGTCGTCCGGACGGCGAACGTCACCCAGCATCGCCGTCACCCCGTCCGCTTGCGCCAGCAGGGCATTGCAGTGCGCGTAGACGACCGGGTCGAAATCGACGTACACCACCCGCGCCGAAGGGTCGGTCTTGTGGGCGACCTCGTGCACGTTCGGCGACGTCGGGATACCCGCGCCCAGATCGATGAACTGCCGGATCCCCGCCTCGGCGGCCGACTGGACCGCACGCACCAGGAACTGGCGACTGAACCAGGCCAAGGTTCGGGTATCCGGGGCGATGGACAGCATGCGGTGCGCGACCGCCCGGTCCACCTCGTAATTGTCTTTGCCGCCCAGGAGATAGTCGTATACCCGCGCGGAGTTCGGCAGGTTCGGATCGACGCCGCGCGGTGCTCGCTCCATGCCGGACACCGTACCTCCCGATCGCCCCGATCATGATCCTAACAAAACAGTCGCGGGCCGTCGCCTCGGTTCTCGGCCCTGAAAAGGCACTCGCGTATCGAATGACATTGCAGGGAACGTTGTTTCAGGCTCTGTCGAGCACGCGCGCACGGACTCACTCGCCGACCGCCGCTAGCAACTCCGTTCGCGCCATCAGCTCATCCGCCACCGGGCGGGGACGGCGACCCAGACCACACGCGCAAGCGAGGCCGTCGATCGGACGGCCCAGCGCGTTCTCGATGATCCGCAATGTCTCCGTCTGCTGTGCCTCGGTAGGAACGTCGTGCACGAACCCCGCGTAGAAATTCGTACCGGCATCGAGGGCCAATTTCGCCAAAGGCGCATAGAATTCGGCTTTCTCCGATGGAGGTACGTCGCCCGCCGCGAGCGGACCGTGCACGTATTCCAGGACGCGCCCCCGCGGCCAATGACCGACGACGGAATTGGCCAGATCGACCAGCGGCCGGGCATCGCGCAACCGGCCTCGTGCCTTGTTGCGCAAACTGCCGAGGCACAGGTGCACCCCGAAACGGGTACCTTCGGGGGCGGCCGCGGCCAGGGCCGCGATCCCCTCCCCCAGCCCAAGCACCCGATCGGTCAGCCGGTGCAACGGCTGTGACTTCGCCATGAGCACCAGTTCCGCGGTGGCTTCCAGCTGCACGACGACGTCGTCACCGGCGAGCTCGCGAATGGCCGTGATGTCCCGCACGGTGGCGTCGAGGAAGGCGCGTCGATGCCGCCGCACGCCGGCGGCTCCCATCGCGATGAACGTCAGCGTGAAATCGGTCGGCATGCCGATCTGGAGTGCGAGACCGGGCAGGTCGTGCTCGGCGCGCAGTGCCCGAAAGATCGGCAGCGCCTCCTCGGCCTCGCCGAGATAGCCGAGATCCATGGCTTCGCTGGGCAATTCGGCGCCCCGCGCCACGCGGTGGATCGTCCGCTGCCTGCTCGAGCCCCATGTCCCCTGCTTCTTCACCGCCAGGACCCCTTGGTCGACCAGGTCTTCGATGATCGGCTGGATGTAGAACTCGTAGCGCCGGGTCTCCCCCGTCGGCAGGGTACGCAGTCGCGTCCCCGCACTGTCCAGCATGGCCCGCATCGCGACGTCCGTGCTTTCGGCCGGAAAACTTCCGACGAAGTGCACCGTCCGCGTACCCGCCCCTTGTCCCGTCGCACCCACGTTTCCGCGCTCCTTGTCCGTCGCGTCGTCTCGGACATCCGCTGTCCCGAAGCGATATCGGGCGCGGCCGAGTACACGCGTGCGGCATCAACTATGCGATAGCCACGGAACATTGTGCGCGGTATCGCCGTTCGCCGGGCAACCAGCGGCACGATCCGCCGGGACTGGCGGCATACGGCCATGGGCAGCACTCGCGATCGACGGCGTTCACGAATATCCGGAGCCCGTTGGCGTCCGAGGCAGCACGTGGGTCGCACACCGAAATCGCCTGCTGGAAAATGTTTTACGGACGCCACGCGTGACCGGATCCGGCGTCCGCGGGTATTGCGCGCGGCGAAGTTCACGCATAGCCTGCGTCGCGTGCGAACCTCGCTACGGTCGATCGCCGTGTCCGCGGCGGCCATACTTCTCTGCCTGACACCGAGCACTGCCCACGCCGAAGACACCGCGCCGGGTCGTTGCACAGCGGTCTCCATCCCCGTTCCGCTCGGAGAGATGGCCGGATCCTTGTGCACCCCCACGGCGCGCGCCACCGACACCGTCATGGTGCTGATCGCGGGTTCCAACTACAACGCCACGTACTGGGATTTCCCCTACGCTCCGGAGACCTACAGCTTCCGGCCGGCGATGAACGCCGCGGGCATCGCGACGCTGGTGGTCGACCGGCTCGGCAACGGTGCGAGCACCCGCCCACCGAGCACGCAGGTGACGGCGACGGTCTCCGCCCGCGCCCTGCACGACATCGTCCGGTCCCTGCGCGCCGGACTTGCGGGCGCGCCCCCGTTCGGCAAGGTCATCACCGGAGGTCATTCCCTCAGTTCGGGCATCGATGTCCTGGAGGCGACCACCTACCAGGACGTCGACGGCGTCCTGCTCACCGGTTACTCCCACGCGCTCAACGTGTCCGAGGTGCTCGGCGTCATCTCCACCTACCACCAGGCCGCCGAGGATCCGCAATTCGCTGGGCGCGGTTACGACGCGGGCTATCTGGCGACGCGGCCCGGTACCCGCGCGGCCGATTTCTTCGCTCCCGAGACTGCCGACCCCGAAGTTCTCGCGGTGGACGAGGCCACCAAGGAGGTCTTCTCGCCGACCGAGTATCCCGACGGCCTGACCTCCACCCTTCCCCCGATGAGCAACTTCATCGATGTCCCGGTTCTCGTCGTCAACGGCAGTCGGGACCGGCTCTCGTGCGGCCCCGCGTACGCCGTCTGCGCGGATGCCGAGACATTGCGCGCCACCGAAGCGCCGTTCTTCGGCCCGGCGGCGCGACTGCGCACCTTCGTGCTGCCCGGCAGCGGGCATTCGGTCAATCTGGCGCGCAACACCGCCGAATACCGGGCCGCCGTCGTCGACTGGGTGCGTTCGATCGGGCAGTGACCGGCCGTTCCGCCCGGCAGCCGCGTCCGTAGGCTGGAGTCCCTATGACACGACGTGCTCCTGATTCCTGCCCGGGCGTACTGCGGCTGCACGAGGCGGCCGACGGGCCGTTGGCCCGGATCCGCGTGCCCGGCGGTCGCCTGGAGCCCGCACAGCTACAGGCACTGGCGGAGGCCGCGCACGACCTGGCGGACGGCCACATCGAGCTCACCTCGCGCGGCAACGTCCAATTGCGCCGGGTGAGCGATGCCGCAGCGTTGACCGACCGGCTCGTGGCCGCGGGTCTCCTGCCGAGCACCACGCACGAACGGGTGCGCAACATCATCGCCTCGCCGCTGTCCGGCCGGATCGGCGGCCTGGCGGACGTGCGCCCGCTGGTTCGCGCGCTGGACACCGGCTTGCTCGCGGCGCCGCGGCTGGCCGACCTGCCCGGCCGGGTGCTGTTCACCCTCGACGACGGACGCGGCGATGTCAGCGGCCTCGGCCCCGACATCGGCGTGCACGCGGTCGGGGCAGACGAGTTCGCGCTGCTGCTGGCGGGCGGCGACAGCGGCCTGCGGCTGTCCGCAGCCGACGCTGTGGACGTCGTACTCGCCGCCGCGCAAGCATTCCTGGATCTGCGCGGCGCGGACCCCGGCCGGTGGCGGCTGCACGAGATCGAACACGGCGCCGAACGCGTCATCGATCGCCTCGGCTCGGCACCGAGCGCCGATGAACTCGAATTCCCCGCCACACCGGACATTCCGATCGGCTGGCTGGAGCAGGACGACGGGTCGGTCGCCCTCGGCATGGGCGTTCGCCTCGGCTCCCTGCCCGCCCGCACCGCCGAATTCCTCGCCGCGGTCGAACGACCGGTCTTCCTCACGCCGTGGCGCAGCCTGGTGGTCACCGACCTGCCGGAGTGGACCGCCGAGCAGGTGGTGCGCGTGCTCGCGCCGATGGGCTTGATCTTCGACGCCGACTCGCCCTGGCTGCTGGTCAGCGCCTGCGCCGGGCAGCCGGGCTGCGCGAAGTCGCACACCGACGTCCGAGCCGACGCGGCGGACGCCGTCGGCGCAGGCCGGGTGCTGCCGGGGCCCGCCGATCCGCTCGACCTCCCGCGGACGATGTCCGCCGCGGATGTCGCGGTGGCCGGCCGCCAGCACTGGTCCGGCTGCGATCGTCGCTGCGGCCGCCCCCAGGGGGAGGTCACCGACATCGTCGCCACGAGCGAGGGTTATCGCGTCGACCGGCCGCCCCGCGTTCCCTGAGATTCCGGCAGGTCACCCGCCATGGATCTCGAGGGTGCAGCATTTGACGGAGCCACCAGCTTTGAGCAGCTCGGACATCTCGATCCCCACCGGATGGTAGCCACGGGCACGCAAGGCTTCACTCAGGTCGGTGGCCGCGCTGCTGAGGAAGACGTTCGCGCCGTCGCAGACCCCGTTCAGCCCGAGCACCGCCGCGTCGGCGTCGGTGGCCACGATCGCGTCGGGGTAGAGCTCCGCCAGCACCGCGCGCGCCGCCGGGCTGAAGGCGGGCGGGTAGTAGGCGATGGTCGCGGCGTCCAGCGGAAGCAGCACCGTGTCCAAGTGGTAGAAGCGCGGATCGACCAGTTCCAGCGACACCACGGGCAGACCGAAGTGGCGCGACACCTCCTCGTGCGCGGCAGGTGAGCTGCGGAATCCCGTTCCGGCCAGGAGCCGGTCGCCGACCAGGAGGAAGTCGCCTTCGCCTTCGTTGCATTCCGCGGCGGCCACCAGGTTCGCCACGCCGGACCGGGCGAACCAGGCGTGGTAGGCCGGGCCTTCCGCGGCACGCTCGGGGTGCGTGAAGCGAGCCGACATGGCGCGGTCGCCGACGATCAACCCGCCGTTGGCGGCGAACACCATGTCGGGCAGGCCCGCGACACCGGGCACCACCTCCACGGTGTGCCCGTGTTCGGCGTAGGTGGCGCGCAATCTCTCCCACTGCGTGATGGCCAGCGAGCGGTCGACGGGCTCGGCGGGATTCATCCAGGGATTGATGGAGTAGGTGACGTCGAAGTGGTCGGGACGGCACATCACGAACCGGCGCGGCGACGAACGGCGGGCGGTGGACTCGAGGGGGAGGGTGGCTACAGACGTCAACGGAACTCCCGGCAGTGAGCGTGGACTTTCAGCTGTCATGACGGTAAGTCGCCTAGCATTGCGCTAGAAATGACGATTCATTGCGTATGGAAGGCAAAAATCAGCGAATTGTTGTGCAAGGCGAGAGAAGGTGTGACGTGGACGACCTCGACCGGCGGATTCTCGAGCAATTGCTGAAGAATGCGCGGGCTTCGTTCCAGGAGATCGGCGGCGTGGTCGGATTGTCCGCGCCCGCGGTGAAACGGCGAGTCGACCGGCTGGTGGCGGGCAAGCAGATCACCGGGTTCACCGCGCTGGTCAATCCCGCCGCGCTGGGCTGGAAGACGGAGGCGTACGTCGAGGTGTACTACCGCGACAACATCTCCCCGGCCGAACTCAAACGCAGTCTCGAACCGATCCCGCAGGTGGTCGGCGTGTGGACGATCGCGGGCGAGGCCGACGCGCTGGTGCACGTGATGGCCACCGACATGGCCGAGATCGAGGTGACCGTGGAACGGATCAGGGAGAACGCGCGCGTGGGGCGTACCCGCAGCGCCATCGTCATGTCCCGGATTCTCGAGCGTCCGCGGACCTGATCCGGCGGCCCCGCCCCTCGGTGTCCGGCCGCCGGGCCCGGGATGCGAAGCGCCCGACCCGGACCGATCTGTCCGGACCCGCACCCATATGGTGGACCGCATGTCCGACGTACGTGCCAGCTATCTGACCGACGGGGCCGAGATCTACCGTCGCTCGTTCGCGACGATCCGCGCCGAGGCCGACCTGAGCGGATTCCCGCCGGACGTGGCGCAGGTGGCAGTGCGGATGATCCATGGCTGCGGTCAGGTGGATCTCGCCGCGGACATCGCCTTCTCCCCCGGCGTCGTCGCCTCGGCGCGGGCAGCGCTGCGCGCGGGCGCGCCGATTCTCTGCGATGCCACCATGGTTGCCTCCGGCGTGACCAGGAAACGACTGCCCGCCGACAACGAGGTGCTGTGCACCCTCGCCGACCCGCGCGTGCCGGAGTTGGCCGCCGCCAGGGGCACGACCCGCTCCGCCGCCGCGCTCGAACTGTGGCGCGACCGTCTCGACGGCGCCGTCGTCGCGATCGGCAACGCGCCCACGGCGCTGTTCCACCTGCTCGACCTGCTCGACGCGGGAGCGCCCCGGCCCGCCGCCGTGCTCGGCATTCCGGTCGGCTTCGTCGGCGCGGCCGAATCGAAGGACGCGCTGATCGAGTTCGGCGGCGTCGAATACCTCACCGTGCGCGGCAGGCGCGGCGGCAGCGCCATCACCGCGTCCGCGCTGAACGCGATTGCGAGCGAACAGGAATGAGCACTCCGGGCAAGCTGTGGGGCGTCGGACTCGGTCCGGGCGATCCGGAACTGGTGACGGTCAAGGCGGCCAACGTGATCGGCGCGGCCGACGTGATCGCGTTCCACAGCGCGCGCCACGGCCGCAGCATCTCCCGCCGTATCGCGGCGCCGTACCTGCGCCCCGGCCAACTGGAAGAGCATCTCGTCTACCCGGTGACCACCGAGACGACCGACCATCCCGGCGGTTATCAGGGTGCGATCGACGAGTTCTACGAACAGGCCGCCGAGCGGCTGGCCGAGCACCTCGCCGCGGGCCGTTCGGTCGCGCTGCTCGCCGCGGGCGACCCGCTGTTCTACAGCTCCTATATGCACATGCACCGGCGGCTGGCCGACCGGTTCGAAGCCGAGATCATCCCCGGCATCACGTCCGTGAGCGCGGCGTCGGCGGCGCTGGGCACACCGCTGGTCGAGGGCGAGCAGGTGCTCACCGTGCTGCCGGGCACCATGCCGGTCGACGAGCTCACCCGGCGGCTGCGCAGCACCGACGCCGCCGCGATCATGAAACTGGGACGCACGTATCCCGGTGTGCGCCAGGCTCTTACGGATTCCGGCCGACTCGCGGGCGCGTACTACGTCGAGCGCGCGAGCACCACCGAACAGCGCGTGCTGCACGCGGGCGCGGTGGACGACGCCGAGGTGCCCTACTTCGCCATCACCCTCGTGCCGGGTCCCGAGCCGACCACGCCGCTGCCCCGCCTCGAAGAGGAGACCGTTCAGCGTGACCGCGATGCCGAGGGGGTCGGTGAGGTCGTGGTGGTGGGCCTGGGTCCCGGCGCGCCCGAGTGGACCACCGACGAGGTGCGCGCGGCATTGGCAGAGGCGACCGACCTGGTCGGCTACACCACCTATTTGAACCGGGTGCCCGAACGCCCGGGCCAGCGTCGTCATCCCAGCGACAACCGGGTCGAGTCCGAGCGCGCGGCCATGGCCTTGGACCTGGCCAAGCGGGGCGCGCGGGTCGCGGTCGTCTCCTCGGGGGATCCCGGCGTCTTCGCGATGGCGGCGGCGGTGCTGGAGGAATCCGCCGACCCGCAGTGGCGCGCGGTGCCGGTGCGGGTGCTGCCCGGGCTCACCGCGGCCAACGCGGTGGCCAGCCGGGTGGGCGCGCCGCTCGGGCACGACTACGCGATGATCTCGCTCTCCGATCGGCTCAAGCCGTGGGAGGTAGTGGCGCAGCGCCTTTCGGCGGTCGCTGCGGCCGACATGGCGATCGCGATCTACAATCCGGCATCCTCGCAACGCACCTGGCAGGTGGGCGCGATGCGGGATCTGCTGCTGGAGCATCGCAAGCCCGACACGCCCGTCGTCATCGGGCGCGACGTCGGCGGGCCCACCGAGTCGGTCCGGGTGGTGCCGCTGGGCGACCTCGACCCCGCGGAGGTGGACATGCGGACGCTGCTGATCGTCGGCGCGTCCACCACCACGGCGCTGGAAACCGGTACGGGCACCCGGGTCTTCACCTCCCGCCGCTACGGCCGCACGCGCGACGCGACCGCCGGCGACGCGTAGTATCGCCTGACGCACCGAAGCAGATCGGAGGGACCTTGGCCGCGACACTGTCGGAGCTGACGCTGCGCGCCCGAGCCTTGGAGGCCAGGGCCACCGCGAGCGAACAGGCACTCGACGAACAGGGCGAGGTCCTCAACGAACTCGCGGTGCTGACCAGGAAGACGCTCGACGGCATCGGCCGGATCGACCTGCGCGCGGAAACCCTCGGCGAAGCCGTCGGCGAGCTGAGCCAGGACGTCGGAGACCTGCGCGAGAATGTGGGCGAACTCAACCGCAGGGTGACCGTGCTCGAACAAGGACAGGTCCGTCTGGAACAGGGCCAAGCCGCGCTCGCTCGCGGCCAGGCGCAGCTCGAACAAGGACAGGCACGGCTGGAGCAGGGAATGGCGCAGGTGCTCGCCCGGCTCGACAAGCTGACCGGCGACGCCTGACCCACCACGTTCCGGTAACATTCCATTATGGAATGTTGAGAGCGAAGGGAGCAGTCGTTGACCAACACCGCGACCAAGCGCAAACCACTGAACTCGACGGCGGCGTCGTTGCTCGGATTTCTGCACGAAGGCGCGATGTCGGGATGGGATCTGGTGACCGAGGCCCAGGAGCGCATCGGCGACTTCTGGACCATCACCCAGAGCCAGGTCTACCGGGAACTCGCCACCATGGACGCGGCGGGACTCGTCGAGAAGGGCGAGACCGGCGCCAGGGAGCGCACCCCCTACCACATCACCGACGCGGGCCGGGAAGCGTTCCTGGAATGGGTCGTCCGCGATCCCGGCGGGGAAACCATCCGGGTGCCGTTGCTGCTCACGCTCTCCTTCGGCGAGCATCTCGATCGCGATCGGCTCGACGACATCATCGCCGCCAACCGGGAGATCCATCAGGCTCGGCTCACCCGGTATCTCGCCGAAGACCCGGAGGGTAAGACCGCATTCGCCCGCGCCACGTTGGATTTCGGGATTCGCTACGAGCGCACGGTGCTGGACTGGTTCGATCATCTGCCGGAAATTCTCGGCGGCTGATCTCTCCGGCTCGTCGCGAGCCGGAACGTCTCAGCCGCGCCGGGCTCGCCGGATGCGCAGCCAATCCAGCGCTTGCGCAGAGGATTCCACGATCCGCGCGCCCTCGGGCAGCGGCGGGCGGTCCACCACGACCACCGGGATGCCCGCGGCGCGGGCGGCGGCGAGCTTGGCCTCCGTCTGCTCCCCGCCGCTGTCCTTCGTGACGAGCGCGTCGATCCGATACTCCGTGAGCAGCCGCGCTTCGTCCTGCACCGCGAACGGCCCACGGGCGAGGAGCAATTCGTGCCGCGGCGGCAGCGCGCCCTCCGGCGGGTCGATGGCACGAATCAGAAACCAGGGCCGGTCGAGTCCCGCGAACGCGTCGACGCCTTGTCTGCCGATGGTCAGGAACACGCGCTCGCCGAACGTGCCGACTGCCGTCGCGGCCGCGGGGAGATCAGGCACACGCATCCAGCGGTCCCCTGCCTGCTCGACCCACCTGGGCCGGCGCAGGTGCAACAGCGGCACACCCGAAGCTCGCGCGGCGACTGCCGCGTTGGCGCTGATGGCCGCCGCGAACGGATGGGTGGCGTCGACCATCGCGGCCACGTCGTTGGCCGCGAGCCAGGCGCGCAGTCCTTCGGCGCCCCCGAAGCCGCCGACGCGGACCTCGCCCTCGGGCAGCAAGGGTGCGCGCACACGACCGGCGAGCGAGGACACGATCTCGAATCCTCGCTCGCCGGAAGCGATGTGGGCCAGCTCCCGCGCTTCCCGGGTGCCGCCCAGAATCAGAACTCTCAGGGCTGGCCGCTGAAGTAGGCGATACCCGCGTTCAGCAGCGACGGCCCGCCCGCGACGGCCAGACCGATCAGCGCGCCGAGCACCGCGCCCGGCAGGATGCCGACACCGAAGAACACGATGCCGATGGCGGCGCCGATCAGGCCGCCGACCAGAGCGCCGAGCGAGGCGCGCTGCAGTTCGGCGAAGAACCACTCCTGCGCGCCGATGAACTCGGCGGCGACCGGCGCGTTCGCGGTCGGCGCGACCTGCGGCGTCAGCGTGAGCTGCCTGCCCTCGTCGGCGACGGCCGCGGCGATCCGGACCTCCTGCCCCTTGGCCGTCGCGGTGAGCGGAATGCTGGTGACGGTCTCGCCCGCGGAGTTCTTCAGTGTGACCGCCCGGTTGTCGGTGTCGACGCTGAACGCGCCACCGGTCACGCTGGTGACCACCGACTTGCCCGCGTCGGTGAGTTGCAGCGCGTAACCGACGCCCTGATCGCTGCCGGTGACGGTGGGCGCCGCAGCGGCCTGGTCCTGCACCGCGGGCGGCACCGGGGCGGCGTAGGAAGTACCGGCGGCCACTCCGGTAGCGGCGACAGCCAGCAATGCGGTAGCGGCGAACTTCTTGTATCTCATCTATCTCCCCAACAGGAATCGGATTTCCGATCAATGATCGGAACTCGGCCCCGACCCTACCGCGTGACCGGTAACGTGTTCACGCCTCCGCGGGGAAGGATCGCGCGGTCTTCACCACCGACCATTGTGTGACCGGAAGCTGCGGACGCCAGGTGGTGAAGGAGCCCAGTGGTTCTCCACGATAGATCTGGAACTTCCGCAATATGCCGCCCTGGGCGTTCGACCAGTTGAGTAGCAACGATTCCGATTCCGCTGTGACCGCGTTCGCGACGAGCCTGCCGCCCTGACGCAACTGCGCCCAGCATGTCTCGAGCACGCCATCCTGAGTCAGGCCCCCACCGACGAAAATCGCGTCGGGCGCGGCGATTCCGGTATCGGCGGCGAGTTCGCCACGCACTTCGCCGCGCACCTGGATGTGCGGCACGCCCAGAACCGTGGCATTGTCGGCGATCTGGCGTCGCCTGCGCTCGAGCCGCTCGAACGCGACGGCCCGGTTCCCCGCATGCGCCCGGCACCATTCGATGGCGATGCTGCCCGAACCGCCGCCCACATCCCACAGCAATTCCCCGGGCGCGGGCGCCAGGGTCGCCAGCGTCAGCGCGCGGACCTCGTGCTTGGTGAGCTGGCCGTCGCCGCCGAACAATTCGTCCGGCAGTCCGGGCAGGCGAGTGGCGCGCGGCCGGTCCGGGTCGGCCGAGCAGGTGATCGCCACGACGTTCAGCGGGTCGCCCGGCGGGTGTTCCCACTGCTGCGCGATTCCGGCGCGGCGCCGTTCGGCGGAACCGCCCAGTTGCTCGAGTACCGTCAGCTCCGAACCGCCGAAACCGTGGCCCCCGAGCAGTCGCGCCAGATCCCGCGGTGTGTGCTCGTCGGCGCTGAGCACCAGCAGCCGCCTGCCGTCGGCCAGCTCGGGCAGCACCGTCGCCAACGGACGCCCGACCACGCTGACCACCGGTGTTTCGGCCAGCGGCCAGCCGAGGCGGGCGCAGGCCAGGGAGGCGGAAGACGGTTGCGGCAGCACCCGCAGCGCCTGCGCGCCCAGCAATCGAGCCAAGGTGACGCCGATTCCGTAGAACATCGGATCGCCGCTGGCCAGGACGCACAACCGCGCCCCGCCATGCCGTTCGAGCAGGCCGGGCAGCGCGGGCAGTAGAGGCGACGGCCACGTCACCCGGTGCGCCGCCACGGTGGGCGGCACGAGCGCGAGCTGGCGCACGGAACCGAACAAGACCTCGGCGTCACCGACGGCCTCCCGCGCGGCGCGACCGAGGCCGTCCCAGCCGTCGGCGCCGATGCCGACGACCGTGACCGGTTTTCCTGTCCACGACCCGGGCGCGGCGCTCATCGGGGCATCCGGCGCCAGACCGGTTGTGGCAGCAGTCGCATCGCGAAGAACACCGGCCGCAGGATTCCGGGCACCCAGACTCGGCTCGCGCCCCGGCGCAGACCCTTGACCACCGCGTCGGCAACCTGATCCGGCGTGCTGGAGAACGGCGCCGGGGACATCCCCTCGGTCATCCGCCCGATCACGAACCCGGGACGGACCAGCAGCAACCGCACGCCAGTGCCGTGCAGGGCGTCCGCGAGACCGGAGGCGAATCCGTCGAGTCCCGCTTTGGCCGAACCGTAGACGTAGTTCGCGCGCCGGACCCGCACACCGGCGACCGAGCTGAACACGACGATCTGTCCCGCCCCTCGCGCGCGCAAAAGATTCGCCACCGTGGTGAGAACGCCGGCCTGGGCGACGAAGTCGGTATGCAGGATCGCCGCCGCGTGGGCGGGATCCCGCTCGGCGCGCTGCTGATCGCCGAGCACACCGAAGGCGAGCACCGCGATCCCGATCGGCCCGTGCTCGGCGGCGATTTTTTCCAGCAACGCCGGATGACCCGCCATGTCGTCGGCGTCGAATTCGACGGTGTGCACTTCACTCGCGCCCGCCGCGGTGATCTCCGCGCGCTGCTCGTCCAATTCGCCGCTGCGCCGGGCCGCCAGAACCACCGCTCGTCCCGGCGCCAGCCGTCGCGCCACCTCGAGTCCGATCTCGCTCCGCCCGCCCAGCAGCAGCACGGTCCCGTCGGACAAACCACGCGTTCCCATGCGCCTCAGTCTGTCATTGGCACGGGCGGAGCTCGTCATCGCGCACCGGCGCGGTTCGGGCTGGTGCGGCGGGGGCGGGCGCCGACGGCTACGGTCGGAGGATGCCGACGAGTACTGCTGAGCTCTCGCCCGCCGCCCTCGAGTTCGTCGCCGAACGGCACCTCGCCACGCTGACGACCTTGCGTGCGGACGGAACGCCCCATGTGGTGGCGGTGGGATTCACCTGGGACCAAGAGGCCGGGATCGCGCGCGTGATCACCAACGACGGGTCGGTGAAGGTACGCAACGTGCGCCGCTCCGGCTACGCGGCGGTCAGCCAGGTCGACGGCATCCGGTGGCTCACGCTGGAGGGCCCGGCCACTGTGCTCGAGGCACCCGACGAGGTGGCCGAGGCGGTCGAGCGGTACGCGGGTCGTTATCGCGTGCCTCGGGAGAACCCGACCCGCGTGGTGATCGCCATCCAGGTCCGGCGCGTCCTGTCCAGCAGCACGCTGGTCGCACCGGCCGGGGACGGCGCGGCGGGCGGTAACGGCGCGGGCGCTTAGCGCCTCCGCCGGACGCCTGTCGCGCCGCCGTCAGCCGTCGATCACAGCACCGTCAGGCCGTGCGGCCGCTTGTTCAGGGATTCACCGCCTTCGTCGGTGACGATCACGATGTCCTCGATGCGCGCGCCCCACTCGCCGCGGAAGTAGATGCCGGGCTCCACGCTGAATGCCATGCCGGGCTGCAGGACGAGGTCGTTGCCCGCGACGATGTAGGGCTCCTCGTGCACCGACAGGCCGATGCCGTGTCCGGTGCGGTGCACGAATGCGGGCCCGAAACCGGCTTCGGTCAAGGGGTTTCGCGCCGCGTCGTCGACCGCGGCCGCGGTGACGCCCGGGCGGACGGCCGCGACCGCCGCGGCCTGCGCGCGTTCCAGCTCGGCGAAGCGGGCGGCGATCTCCGGATCGGGCTCGCCCAGGACATAGGTCCGGGTGGAGTCGGAGTAATAGCCGGGTTCGACCGGGCCGCCGATGTCGACGACCACCACATCGCCTGCCTCGATCCGGCGCTCGGACACGCCGTGATGCGGGTCCGCCCCGTGCGGACCGCTGCCGACGATGACGAACGCCGCCTCGGTGTGCCCCTCGGCCACGATCGCGGCCTCGATATCGCGGCCGACCTCCGCCTCGGTACGCCCCACCTGCAAGAACTCGCCCATCCGCGCGTGCACCCGGTCGATCGCCGCACCCGCCCGGCGCAGCGCGTCCACCTCGGCCGGGTCCTTGATCATGCGCAGTTCGCGCAGGACGGGAGTGGCGGACACCGGCAGGCCGGTGAACGACTCGGCCAGCGGCAGCAGATGCAGTGCGGGCATGACATCGGCCACGGCCACCCGGGAACCCACGTGCAGCGCAGACTTCACCAGCGCGTACGGGTTGGTTCCGTCGACCCAGTCCAGCACTTGCAGACCCAGTTCGCCCGCCGCGGAGCCCTCCAGCGACGCCAGCTCCAATTTCGGGATCACGACCGACGGCGTCGCACCGTCGGCGGGGATCACCAGGCAGGTCAGTCGCTCGAACGACTCGGCCGCCGAGCCGATCAGGTAGCGCAGGTCGGGGCCGGGAGTGATCAGCAGGGCATCGAGGTGGGCGGCCCGCATCAGCTCCACCGCCCGCTCCAGCCGTGCACCGTAGACGTCCGCCGCGAACCTCGAATCCGTATGCGAGCTCATTCGTCCGACGTTACCCGCCGGGCGGGCCCGGCGAACGCCGAACTTCGCCAGGGTGGTGTCGGTGCGACCGAGTAGCCTCAGCCCGTGACCTCTGCTTCCGGTGGGCCCCTGCTGCTGTTGGACGGAGCCAGTCTGTGGTTCCGCGCCTTCCACGCCATCCCCGACAAGATCACCGCACCCGACGGCCGGTCGGTGAACGCGCTGCGTGGTTTCACCGACATGGTGGCGTCGCTGATCACCCGGTTCGCTCCGAGCCGACTGGTGGTGTGCCTGGATCTGGACTGGCGCCCGGCGTATCGAGTCGAGCTGGTCCCGTCCTACAAGGCACACCGGCTGGACACGTCGCCCGATGCCGCACCCGGCGCCGAGACCGTTCCCGACAGGCTCACCCCGCAGGTCGAGATGATCCTCGAGGTGCTCGACGCCGCAGGGATCGCGACCGGAGGGGCGGAGGGCTTGGAAGCCGACGACGTGCTGGGCACCCTGGCGACTCGTGAGCGCACCGACGAGGTGGTCGTGGTCAGCGGCGATCGTGACTTGCTGCAACTGGTCCGGGACGAGCCCGCGCCACCGGTACGGGTGTTCTACGCCGGACGGGGGCTGGCCAAGGCGGAATTGTTCGGCCCGGCCGAGGTGTCGGCGAAGTACGGTGTGCCGCAGCGGAACGCAGGCCCGGCCTATGCCGACATGGCGACGCTGCGCGGCGACGCCTCGGACGGATTGCCCGGCGTGGCGGGCATCGGCGAGAAATCCGCCGCCGCCTTGATCTCCCGTTTCGGCTCCCTGGACGCCCTCGTCGCGGCCGTCGAGGACCCCGGCGCCGACCTGTCGCAAGGCGTGCGTGCCCGGCTGCGCGCCGCCGAGGACTACTTGAAGGCCGCCGCACCGGTCGTGCGGGTGGTCTGCGACGCCGAGGTAGCCCTGTCCCGCGACGACGTCCTCCGCACCGAACCGGCCGACCCGGCCCGCCTACACGCCCTCGCCACCGCCTACAACGCGGAAAGCCCGGTCACCCGCCTGATCACGGCACTCGCCACCCGCACCGCCTGACCCGGAAGCTGGTCGCACCCGTCGCGAAGAGCCATCCGATGCGCAACCGAGCACTCGACGTTCGGACTCGCGGCTCGTGGCTGCCGAACGAGAGCGGCATCCGCTCTGACACCCGCCCCGACCAGCATCGGTGTCCGCTACCGAAGCCATCGGCGGCAGTTGCACGCGACCACTCCTGCTCACCCCCGTCTGCACTACCGTCGCCGAAACCACTCTGAGGTCCGCCACCAATCGGCGGTATGGCTTCCCTCCGCTGGCGAAAGCGAACGCCGAGGTCCGCGCGCGGCCTGACACTCCCAGCTCACCTCTGCCACAGGTTCCGAGCGAAGCGAGACCGAGCATCCGCCGTCCGCGGCCCGGCTCGCGCAAAAACGAGCCATCAGAGGGCCGCGAACACCCAGCGCCGCGGGCGCTGGAGAAACGAACACAGCTCAGCTGGGGCGACCGACCTCGTAGGTGCCGTCGTCCTTGGTGATCTTGATGCTCACCTTCTTGGCCTCGCCGCTGACCTTCACGCTGCATTCGAAGGTGGCGTCGACCTTGACTTCCTGGCCGGAGGGGCAGGAGACGTCGCTGATGTCCTGGATGCCGTAGGAATCCGACAACACCTTCTTCACGCCGTCCTGCACGGCGGCCTGGTCCAACTGGTCCTTGGCGGTCAACACGAGCACGAGCGCGACGATCGCGCCGACCACGGCGACACCGAGCACCGACAGCCCGATGATCAGGCCTTTGTTCTTGCCGCCCTGCTGCGGAGGCTGCTGTCCGGGAGCGCCCCACTGCTGCTGCGGCTGCCCCCACTGCGGCTGCTGCCCCTGCTGGCCCCAGTCCTGCTGCTGCGGTTGGCCCCACTGCGGCTGCTGGCCCTGAGCGGGCTGCTGGCCCCACTGCGGTTGCTGCGGTTGCTGCGGCTGCTGGCCCCACTGCTGCTGGGGCTGTCCCCATTGCTGCTGAGGTTGCTGCTCACCCCAGTGCTGGGTCGGCTGCGCCGAGGCCGGGGTCTGCGGCTGACCGCTCCACTGCTGCGTGGGACCGGACCCGCCCGGCGCCTGCTGTCCACCCCACTGCTGGGTGGGATCGTTGCGTCCCTCCCCGGGGTCGTTCGGTCCGTAAGGGCCGCTCATTTGCTTGCCTCCACTCGCATCGTTGTACACACGGTAGCCCCCCGCGTGGGCCTCGTCGCATGACACGACTACTCCGCCACGGTCGGTACGCGAAAGAAATCAAATCACAATCGAATCCGCCGTGTTGATATTGCCGCCCGCCGCGTGCCCGGCGCTCACGCCGCTCAGGCGGCGTCCACCGCCACGACGCCGCGCCGGATCGCCCGCACCGCCTTGGCCGCGGTGGCGGCGACCTCGAGATCGTCGGCGGTGCCGTGGATCTGATCGAGCAGATCGATCACCTGCCTGCACCAACGCACGAAGTCACCGGCCGACAGCGGCGAGCCTTGGTCGCCGCTGGCGAGCAACGACTCGGCCAACCCGTCGCCGCGCGCCCATTTGTAAATGCCGTCGACGAAACCGAGATCGGGTTCCCTGGTCGGCGGCAGCTTGTGTCGCGCCTCGTCGGAGCGCAGCTCGGACCAGACGCCGATGGTCGCGCCTACCGCGCGCCGGATCGGAGCCGTCGGTCCGGTCGCGCCGAGATAGCCGCCCTCCTGGCGGGATTCGTACACCAGGATCGAGACCACACCGGCCAGTTCGGCCGGGCCGAGACCGCGCCACAACCCCTTCCTCAGGCATTCCGCTACCAGCAGATCGCTTTCCGCGTAGATGCGCGCCAACCGGCGTCCGTCCGCGGTCACCTCGCTCTCGTGCACGAATCCACGTTCCTCCAGCAGACCGAGGATCCGATCGAACGTGCGCGCCAGCGAATTGGTGGTCGCGGCAACCTTCTGGCGCATCGCCTCCGTTTCGCGCTGCAACCGGTTGTAGCGCTCGCCGATCCGGGCCAGCTGCTCGCGATCGGGCCTGGAGTGCGCCGGATGGGCACGCAGGCTCCGGCGCAAGGTGGCCAGTTCCCGGTCGTCGGCCGCGGCGGACTGCCTGCCGCGACGTGGCCTGCCCGGCACCGAGATTCCCGTGCTGCGCAGCGCGGAGGCCAGGTCGCGGCGGATGCGCGCGGTGCGGTGATCCACCCGGCGCGGCAGCCGCATGTGCCCGAGCGCCTCGGCGGGCACCGGGAAGTCTGCGACCGAAACCCGTCCGGCCCACTTGTCCTCGGTGAGCACCAGCGGCCGCGGATCGCCCGGCGTCGCGTCCGGCTCCAGGATCACCGCGAGCCCGGCGCGGCGGCCGGACGGAATCGCCACCACGTCACCGCGCCGCAGCGCGCCGAGCGCGTCTACGGCGGCGCCGCGCCGGTCGGCACGGCTCTGCTGGGCCAACTGCCGCTCCCGCTGCCTAATCCGCTCACGCAGCGACAGGTACTCGAGGAACCCGCCTTCGGCACCGCCGAGCTGGTCGCGCAACTTGCGCAGCGCTCCCTCGTTGCGCTCGATGCCGCGCACCAGCCCGACCACCGACCGATCCGCCTGGAACTGGGCGAACGATCGCTCCAGCAGGGCGCGCGACTCGTCGGCACCCATCCGATCGATGAGGTTGATCGACATGTTGTAGCCCGGCCGGAACGAGCTGCGCAGCGGATAGGTACGCGTCGAGGCCAGGCCGGCGACCGCGCTGGTGTCGACCTCTGGCTGCCACAACACCACCGCGTGACCTTCGACGTCGATGCCGCGCCGCCCCGCACGCCCGGTCAGCTGGGTGTACTCCCCCGGCGTGAGCTCCGCGTGCGACTCGCCGTTGAACTTGACCAGCCGTTCCAGCACCACCGTGCGGGCGGGCATGTTGATGCCGAGCGCCAGCGTCTCGGTGGCGAAGACGGCACGCACCAGCCCGTTGACGAACAGCTCTTCGACGGTGTGCCGGAACGCGGGCAGCATCCCGGCGTGATGCGCGGCGAGGCCGCGGTGCAGCGCCTCACGCCACTCCCAGTAGCCGAGCACCTCCAGATCGGCCTTGGGCAGATCGCCGGTGTGCTTGTCGATGATCGCGTCGACCTCGTCGCGCTCCTCCGGCCGACTCAGATCCAGCCGCGAGCGCAGGCACTGGGCGAGCGCGCCGTCGCATCCCGCCCGGCTGAAGATGAACGTGATCGCGGGCAGCAAGCCCTCTTCGTCCAGCTTGGCGAGCACCTCCGGCCGCGGCAGCGGGCGGAAATCCCGGCGCGGGCCACCGCGGCCGTTGCGCGGGGCGCCCCAGCTGTTCATCCGGTCGGCCGCCTCACGGTGGCGGATGAACCGCACCAGGTCTTCGTCGACGAGCACCTTCTGCTCGGTGGATTTGGTGTCGAACAGGTCGAACATCCGCCGTCCCACCATGACGTGCTGCCACAGCGGAACCGGCCTGGTCTCGTCGACCACCACCGCGGTGTCGCCGCGCACGGTCTCCATCCAGGCGCCGAACTCCTCGGCGTTGCTCACCGTGGCCGAAAGGCTGACCAGCCGCACGTCCGGGGACAGGTGCAGGATGACCTCCTCCCACACCGCGCCGCGGAACCGGTCGGCGAGGTAGTGCACCTCGTCCATCACGACATAGGAAAGCCCGCGCAGCGCGTCCGAGGAGGCGTAGAGCATGTTGCGCAGCACCTCGGTGGTCATGACGACCACCGGCGCGTCGGGATTGATCGATTGGTCGCCGGTCAGCAGTCCGACCTGGTCGCGGCCGTGACGCTCGGTGAGGTCGGCGAACTTCTGGTTCGACAGCGCCTTGATGGGCGTGGTGTAGAAGCACTTCCCGCCCGCCGCCAGCGCCAGGTGAACGGCGAACTCACCGACGACCGTCTTTCCCGCGCCGGTGGGGGCACAGACGAGTACGCTGTGGCCTTCTTCGAGCGCCGCACAGGCTTCGCGCTGAAACGGATCCAGCCGGAACTTCAGCTCGGCGGAAAATGCGGTCAACTCGCCCGTCTGCGACCGGTCAACTGTCACTCGTCAGAGCGTATCGGAGTAGTCCACACCGGTCGTGCGGATTTCTCCGCGGGCGTACCGATCGACCCGGCCGGATCGATCGGTGACGGGGCGCCGAGTTCGGAGGCCTCCTCGTCCGACAGCGCACCCCAGCCCTCGCGCTCCTTGCGCGCCCGGCGCAGGTCGTTGACCCGGGAGAACTGGATCGCCACCTCGAACAACACCGTCAACGCCAAGGCCAGCGCCAGCATCGAGAAGGGATCCTGCGGAGTCACGATCGCCGCGAAGACGAACAACCCGAAGGTGATCCCCCGCCGCCACGCCTTCAGGCGCTCGTAGGTCAGCACGCCGACCAGGTTCAACCCGACGATCAGCAACGGCGTCTCGAAACTCACCCCGAAGATGATCAGCAACTGGATGATGAACGAGAAATATTGCGACCCGCTCAACGCCGTGATCTGCACGTTGTCGCCGATGGTCAGCAAGAAGCTCAACGCGTGCGCGATCACCACGTAGGCCAGCACCGCGCCGGCGGCGAACAACACCGTGCCCGAGGAGACGAACCCGACCGCGTACTTGCGCTCCTTCGCGTACAGCCCCGGGGTGATGAACGCCCACAACTGGTACAGCCAGATCGGCGCCGCCAGCACCACGCCTGCGGTCAGGCCGACCTTCAACCGCAGCGTGAACTGCTCGAACGGCGCGGTCGCCAGCAGACGGCACTCGCCGTCCGGGGTCAACGACGCACGGGCCGACGAGGGCAGCGAGCAATACGGCCCGCGCAGGATCTCACCGAGGCTCTCGATCCCGAGGAACCCGTGCCCGTACCACAGGAACCCGAGCACCGTCGTCGCGATCACCGCGGCGATCGACACGAGCAACCGGTAACGCAGCTCCTGCAGATGCTCGACCAACGACATGGTGCCGTCGGGATTGGTCCTGCGCTTACTGCGCCGCGGATCGAACGGGATTCGCATGGTTGGTGATCGCCCCTGGGTTCACGTGCCTCGCACGGCTCGGCAACAGCACTGAGTCCGGAGTGAGTTCTTCCTCACTCCGGCGCGAGCGGCTCCGCTCAGACCGATTTCTGCTCGGTGCGGGGCTCGGTGGCCTGCTGCGTCGGCTGCTGCGCGGCGGGCAACTGCGGTGCGGGCTGCTGAGCCTGCGCGCCGCTGGTTGGCGCGTTGCTCTCGTTCTGCATCTGACTGACCTCGCTCTTGAAGATGCGCAACGATCGGCCCAAACTGCGGGCCGCGTCGGGCATCCGCTTCGCGCCGAAGAACATCACGAAGACCACCGCAATGATCAGCCAGTGCCAGATGCTCAGACTGCCCATGATCTACCTCCCAAGACTGTGATGTTTCGATGCTACCGGAGGGTGACGTGCGCGAACGCCGCCGTCACCGCTCGTTCGCCCTGCGTTCGGGCGGGGCGCCCGCCGCTGCGGCCCGCAGTTGGCCGAGCAGCTCCCGTCCGGTCCACGCGCGCCTGCCGCCCTGCTCGGCCGCGACGATCAATTCGATCAGCCGCTGATTCACCGGCGTCGGCATCCCGACCATCGCGCCCAGTTCGACGATTTCCCCGCACAGCCAGGATATTTCGGTGGTACGGCCCAGCTCCAGGTCGTCCGCCATGGACGAACGCGCCATCGGATCGATGGCCAGCACCTGCCCGGCTACCCGCCGGAAGAGGCCGTCGGGAACGGTCAGCAGCGCGGCCATCACCCGGGGCGGCAGTGGGGTCAGCCGGGCGGGGCGAATTCGCGCCTTGTTCATCACCTCGAGCGCTTCGCGCTGGGTGAGCGCGAGGCAACGGCGGTAGTCCCGGTCGGCGAGTTCTTCCCGCAGCGGGCGCCCCGACAGCGCGTTGACCGGGTTGTTCAGGTTCAGCAGCAGCTTCGCCCACTGCACCGGCCGCAGGTCGGGATACCGGCGCAGGCCGAGCCCCGCTCGCTCGAATACGTCCAGGAACGGTGCCAGAGCCGGATCGTCCTGTACCGCGAGACCGCCCTCGGTGCCGCGATGGAAACGCCCGCCGGGGTGGTGCACGACGTTGAACATCACCATTCCGGCCAGGACCACGCAGTGCGGCAGGATCTCCCGGATCACCGAGTCGTTGCCGATGCCGTTCTGCAGGCTGAGCACGACGGTGCCCGGCCGGATCTTGCCCGCGAGGTCGCGCACCGCCTCCGCCGTCGCCGCCGATTTCACCGTGACCAGCACCAGGTCCGCCGAGCCGACGTCATCCGGTTCGGTGGCGCGGTGGAATCGATCCGGCGGCAACGCGTCGTCGCCGCCGTCGAGGTCGGTGAGCCGGAGCCCGGACGCGCCGAGTTCGTCGAGCACGCGCCTGCGGCCGACCAGGGTGACCTCCGCGCCCGCTACACCGAGCTTGCCGCCGACGAAGTTGCCGATGCTGCCCGCGCCTACCACCAGCACACGACTGTTCATGCTGGTAGGGCCTCTGCCTTCCTCATCTGGCCTCCAGGTATCCGGCTTCCTCGTAGGCGGCCAGCGCGGCGTTCGACCGCTCACGCACCGCCGCCACCAGCTCCGGCGGGCCGAGGACGGTGACACCCGCCCCGAAACCGAGCAGCAGGCGGGCCATCCAGTCCAGCGTGGCGAACCGCATGGTCGCCTCCAGGCTGCCGTCGGGATGCACCGCCAGCCGATGCATCGGGTACTGATCCAGCACCCAAGCGTAATCGGCGTGAATCCGCAAGCGCGCCAAGGCGACCGCGGGATCGTCCTGGAACAGGTCCAGGCCCGCCGTCGCGTCGGTGGCATGCACGGGCGGCCGGGCGAGTTCGTCCAGCTCGGTCGCGGCCTCGATCCGGTCGAAGCGGAACAGCCGCACCCCCTCGGCCTGCCTGCACCACGCTTGCAGGTAGCTGTTGTCGTCCACGAGGACGATGCGGATCGGGTCGACGATGCGTTCGGACACCACGTCGCGACTGGCGGAGTAGTACACCAACCGCAGCGCACGGCCGAGCGCCAGCGCCGACCGCACGGCGGCCACCGCGGGCGCCTCCGGCGGCGGGGTTCGCGACCGCCCGTTCTCCGCGAGTTCCGCGCCGCCCGCGATCGCCGCTTCGATCTTCGCGATGGCCGCGTGGGCCGCCGTCGGGTCCACCATGCCGGGCATGTCGACGATCGAACGCAGCGCGACCAGCAACGCGGTCGCCTCGGTGGAGGTCAACCGCAACGGACGGTCGATGCCTGCGGAGAAGGTGACTTCGATGCTCTCCTCGGAGAACGACAAGTCGATCAGGTCGCCCGGACCGTACCCGGGAAGCCCACACATCCACAGCTGATTGAGGTCGCTCATCAACTGTTTGGTGGTCACGCCCAGGTCGGCGGCGGCCTCGGCCGCGCTGATGCCCGGGTGGGCGATGAAGTACGGGATCATGTTGAGCAGCCGGGACAGCCGGACCGAGAGCCGCGAGCTCATGCCCGCACCTCCGTGCGGTCGAACACCGAACGCAGCCGCGCGATGACATCGGCACGCAGCGACTCGGGGGCGAGTACCACGGCGTCCGGGCCCAGGCCGGTGATCAGCCGGGCCAGCCAATCGCGGGATCGCACCGGAAGCTCGACGACGGCGCCCGTACGGCCGCCGACGACGCGCTCACCGGTCACCTGGCCGAGCCTGCGGATCTCCCGCCCGCGCCCTTCGGCCACCCAGACCGTCGCCGAGCCGCTGACCGGCGCGGTGCTGGTGACCTGGTCGACGATGGCGCGCAGGTCGACGCCCTCCGGCTTGTGGACGGCGTTGCGCGGGCCATACGCGGTCACATCGTCGCCGATGCGGGACAGCCGGAAACTGCGCACCGCGTCCCGGTCCCGGTCGTGCCCGACCAGGTACCAGCGGCCGTGATGGGTGACGACGCCCCACGGTTCGACGTCGCGCATGAGATAGGGGGCGTTGATCGCGCCGCGGTGCTCGAACCGCACCGCCTGGCCCGCGTCGATCGCGGCGAGGAGTTTGCCGAGCACGGGTTCGGAGCCCCGAGCGCGGGCCGGAACCGCGGGCACGGACGCCACGGCGGCGTCGGTTTCCACGTGGATGCCCGCCGCGCGCAGTTTGAGCAACGCCCCCTCCGCGGCGGCGGCGAGTTCCGGCGATTCCCACATCTGCACGGCCACCGCGACGGCGGCGGCCTCCTGATCGCTCAGATCGATGTCGGGGAGCTCGTAGGCGTCGCGGTTGATCCGGTAGCCCTCCACCGTCGAGTACCGGCTCACCGGACCGACTTCCAGCGGAATCCCCAGATCACGCAGTTCGTTCTTGTCCCGCTCGAACATCCGGCTGAACGCCTCGTCGCTGGCGGAGTCCTCGTATCCGGCCACGCTCACCCGGATCCGCTCGGCGGTCAGGAACTGCCGGGTCGACAGCAGCGCGATGACCAGATTCATCAGCCGCTCGACCTTGGATATCGCCACCCGATAGAGGGTAATCTGCGCAGCCGGGCTGTGTTGGTTCGGCCGCTACTTCGTAGCGGCGTGTTCGCGGCCCTCTCATCGCTCGCGTTCGCGCGACCGCCGCTTGCTCCTTCGTCGCCTACGCGGCGGCCGCGTGCGCGGACCATCAGTCTTCCGACAAATAGCGCTCGACCTTCTCCACCTTGGCGGTCATCGCATCCGTCACGCCGGGACGGATGTCGGCCTTCAACACCAAGCTGCAGCGTGGAGCGACGGCGAGGATGGCGTCGGTCGCCTGTTTCACGACGGCCATCACCTCGTCCCATTCGCCCTCGACGGTGGTGAACATGGCATCGGTGCGATTGGGCAGTCCGCTGGCGCGCACCACGCGGACCGCTTCGGCGACGGCGCGCCCGACGTCGACGCCGGTCCCGAGCGGTGTGACGGAGAAGGCGATGATCATGCCTCGATCATGCCCGCACGCCAGACTCGTCTTCGCGACGAGGCGATAGACCATCGCTCGAACGCGAGCCACACGGTCAACCGCTTGCGCCCGATATCCAAGCACACGACCGAACGAACTGCCGTCTGGACAGCAGTGTTCAGATCGAAACTTCATTCACCGAAGCGCCCAGCGCACCTCGACCATAGGTTTCGAGCGAAGCGAGACCGAGCCTGTTCCGTTCGCGAGCCACCAGGGGGCCGCGAACACCCAGCGCCGCAGGCGCTGGAAAACCGACACGGCAAATTACATCGATGCGATCAGACGATCTACGCGCTCGTCGACCGAACGGAACGGGTCCTTGCACAGCACGGTGCGCTGCGCCTGGTCGTTCAGCTTCAGGTGCACCCAGTCGACGGTGAAGTCGCGGCCCGCCTCCTGGGCCGCGGTGATGAAGTCACCGCGCAGCTTGGCCCTGGTGGTCTGCGGCGGGGTGTCGACCGCGGCGTCCACGGCCTCGTCCTCGGTGACCCGCTTGGCCAGGCCCTTGCGCTGCAGCAGGTCGAAGACGCCGCGTCCGCGCTTGATGTCGTGATAGGCCAGATCCAGCTGGGCGATCTTGGGATCGGACAGCTCCATGCCGTACCGGTCCTGGTAGCGCTGGAACAGCTTGCGCTTGATCACCCAGTCGATCTCGGTGTCGACCTTCGCGAAGTCCTGCGCCTCCACCGCGTCCAGGGTGCGGCCCCACAGGTCGACCACCTGATCGATCTGGGGATCGCGGTCCCGATTGCGCAGATGCTCCACGGCGCGGGCGTAGTACTCGCGCTGGATGTCCAGGGCGCTGGCCTGCCGACCGCCTGCCAGGCGCACCGGGCGCCGACCGGTCAGGTCGTGGCTCACCTCGCGGATCGCGCGGATCGGATTGTCCAGCGCGAAGTCGCGGAACGAGACACCCGCCTCGATCATCTCCAGCACCAAGGCGGCCGTGCCGACCTTGAGCATGGTGGTGGTCTCGGACATGTTGGAGTCGCCGACGATCACGTGCAGGCGGCGGTACTTCTCCGCATCGGCGTGCGGCTCGTCGCGGGTGTTGATGATCGGCCGCGAGCGAGTGGTCGCCGAGGAGACGCCCTCCCAGATGTGCTCGGCGCGCTGCGACAGGCAGAAGGTGGCGGCCTTCGGCGTCTGCAGCACCTTGCCCGCGCCGCAGATCAGCTGACGGGTGACCAGGAACGGCAGCAGCACGTCGGAGATCCGGGAGAACTCGCCCGCGCGCACCACCAGGAAGTTCTCGTGGCAGCCGTAGGAGTTGCCCGCCGAGTCGGTGTTGTTCTTGAACAAGTAGATGTCGCCGCCGATGCCTTCTTCGGCCAGACGCTGCTCGGCGTCGATCAGCAACTCTTCGAGGACCCGTTCGCCCGCACGGTCGTGGGTCACCAATTGCGCCAGGTTGTCGCATTCCGCGGTCGCGTACTCCGGATGCGACCCGACATCGAGGTAGAGCCGGGCACCGTTGCGGAGGAACACGTTCGAGCTACGGCCCCAGGACACCACCCGGCGGAACAGATACCGGGCCACCTCGTCGGGGGACAGTCGACGGTGACCGTGGAAGGTGCATGTCACACCGAACTCGGTCTCGATCCCCATAATTCGTCGCTGCACACCATCGACATTACAGCCAAGTCGAGGTCTTGCGTGGGGCACCGAACAACCCGTATGCATACGTCTTCACAACGATTTGGCCCGCTTTGTCGGAATTTGCCCGGGTGAAACGCCGGTTTCGCCGGAGGATGCACAGTTCGGCCCGGCCCCGGACATGCCGATACGGCCCGCGAACCAAGCGTCGTTCGCGGGCCGTCGAGGTCGTCGGCCCGGCGGATCACTCCGCCGACGGAGTCTCCTTCGCCGACGGTTTCTCATCCTTCGGCTCGGAGCCGGTCTCCACCACCGCGGGCTTCTCGACCGCCTCCGCCGGACTCAGCAGACGCTCCAGCGTGGCGTTGGGCACCCGCCGGAACGCCCGGCGCGGACGCGCCTGCTCCAAGGTCGCGACCTCGAGCGAGCTCACGCCCAGCACCCGCTTCTCCTTCTCCGCGCCTTCCGGAACGCCCGCCTGCAACGCGCGCACCGCGACGCCGACCGCGGAGGCCAGGTCCAGACCCGGCTGGTACGACGACTTCAGCGCGGTGACGATCGGCTCCGTGGTGCCGCCCATCACCACGAACTCGCGCTCGTCCACGATCGACCCGTCGAAGGTGATCCGGTACAGCACCGATTGCGCGGCCTGCTCCGGATAACCCACCTCCGCCACACAGATCTCCACCTCGTACGGCTTGAGCTGATCGGTGAAGATCGTGCCGAGCGTCTGCGCGTAGGCATTGGCCAGCGCCCGGCCGGTGACATCGCGGCGGTCGTACTGATACCCGCGAATGTCGGCCTGCAGGATGCCGCCCCTGCGCAGATTCTCGAACTCGTTGTACTTGCCGACCGCGGCGAACCCGATGCGGTCGTAGAGCTCACTCACCTTGTGCAGCGTCGCGGACGGGTTCTCCGCGACGAACAGCACACCCTTGTCATACGTCAAGACCACGACGCTGCGCCCCCGAGCGATGCCCTTGCGCGCGAGCTCGGTCTTGTCGCGCATGATCTGCTCGGCCGACGCGTAGTACGGCAACGTCATGATCAGGCGCTCCCTTCTTCGGCGGCCTCGCGGTCGGCGACGATGCCGCGGGTGATCTCCGCCAGCCGCGACTCGGTCACCTCGACCGCACCCTCCTCATCGATCACGATCGCCGTCGGGAAGATGCCGCGCACCAGATCCGGGCCACCCGTCGCGGTGTCGTCGTCGGCCGCGTCGAACAGCGACTCGACAGCGATGCGCAACGCGCGATCCTGATCGATTCCCTTGGCGTACAACTTCTTCAGCGAGGACTTCGCGAACATCGAGCCGGAACCGACCGCGGCGTACCCGAATCGCTCCTCGCTGCGTCCACCCACCACATCGAACGAAACAATGCGGCCCGCCTTGTCGGCATCGGTGGCGTCCAGGTCGTAGCCGACCAGCATCGGCACCACCGCCAGACCCTGCAGGGCCGCGGGCAGATTCTCGCGCACCATCTTCGACAGCTTGTTGGCCTTGCCGTCGAAGGTCAGCGGCACGCCCTCGAGCTTCTCGTAGTGCTCCAGTTCCACCGCGAAGATCCGCACCATCTCCACCGCCATGCCCGCGGTGCCTGCGATGCCCGCCGCGGAATAGCTGTCGGTGATGTAGACCTTCTCGATATCCCGGCTGGCCAGCAGGTTCCCCTGGGTGGCACGGCGGTCACCGGCGATCAGCACACCGCCGCGATAACTCACCGCCACGATGGTGGTGCCGTGCGGAGCGATCTCCTTCGCGGAAGTGCCGCCGGGGATTCCGGCGGCACCCTGTCCGAACCTGTTGCTGGGCAAAAGATCCGGAGCATGCATGCGGAGATAGTCGGAGAAGGAAGAAAGGGCGTACCCCAGGTGGAGACGCGAGGGGTCACCGACTGTCACTGGCCACCTTTCTGCACGTACGCGCGGACGAAGTCCTCGGCGTTCTCCTCGAGCACGTCATCGATCTCGTCGAGCAGGTCGTCGGTTTCCTCCGCCAGCTTTTCGCGGCGCTCCTGACCGGCGGCGTCTACACCGTCGGGGCCCTCGTCCTCGTCGCCACCCCCGGCGCGCTTGGTCTGCTCTTGTGCCATGGCAGCCGACCTCCTCTGTCCTCACCATGATCGGGACCCATGGTGAGCACGGTCCCGATCATGAGCATTGTCCGTGCTCGTCCCTCAACACTACCTACCAGCACCGACAGTGTGCCTATTTTGTGTGGCGGTGTTGGTCTCGCGCAGGTGGACTATGTCGTCAGCTGCTCCACCAGGTCCGCGGCGGTGGTCACGCCGTCGAGGAGTTTGCCGACGTGGGCCTTGGTGCCGCGGCGGGGTTCCAGGGTGGGGATGCGGACCAGGGAGTCGCCGCCCAGGTCGAAGATCACCGAGTCCCAGCTGGCCGCCGCGATGTCGGCGCCGAAGCGGCGCAGGCATTCGCCGCGGAAGTAGGCGCGGGTGTCGGTGGGCGGGTTGGTCATGGCGTCGAGGACCTGCTGCTCGGTGACCAGCCGCTTCATCGAGCCGCGGGCGACCAGGCGGTTGTAGAGCCCCTTGTCCAGGCGCACGTCGGAGTACTGCAGATCCATAAGGTGCAACTTGGGGGCCGCCCAGCCGAGGCCCTCGCGGCTGCGCATGCCCTCGAGCAGGCGCAGCTTGGCCGGCCAGTCGAGCAGGTTCGCGCACTCCATCGGATCGCGTTCGAGCAGGTCCAGGACCATCGCCCAGTTCTCGATGATGTCCTGGACGCGCTTGTCGTCGTTGCCGGTGCGGTCGACGAACTTGATCACCCGGTCCAGGTAGACGCGCTGCAACGCGAGACCGGTCAGCTCGCGGCCGTCGGCGAGCGCGACCGTCGCCCGCAGCGTGGGGTCGTGACTGATGGTGTGCACCGCGGTGACCGGGCGGGCCAGCTGCAGATCCGACAGGTCCTCGCCCGCTTCGATCAGGTCGAGGACCAAGGCGGTGGTGCCGACCTTGAGGTAGGTGGACATCTCGGCCAGGTTGGCGTCACCGATGATGACGTGCAGCCTGCGGTATTTGTCGGCATCGGCGTGCGGTTCGTCGCGGGTGTTGATGATGCCCCGTTTGAGCGTGGTCTCCAGGCCGACCTCGACCTCGATGTAGTCCGAACGCTGGGACAGCTGGAAGCCCGCGTGGTCGCCGGACTGGCCGATGCCGACCCGGCCGGAGCCGCACACCACCTGGCGGGACACGAAGAACGGCGTGAGCCCGACGATGATCTGGTTGAACGGGGTGTCCCGGCTCATCAGGTAGTTCTCGTGGGTGCCGTACGAGGCGCCCTTGCCGTCGACGTTGTTCTTGTACAGCTGCAGCCGCGGAGCCCCCGGCACGCTCGAGGCGTGCCGCGCGGCGGCCTCCATCACCCGCTCGCCCGCCTTGTCCCAGATCACCGCGTCCAGGGGGTCGGTGACCTCGGGCGCGGAGTATTCCGGGTGGGCATGGTCGACGTAGAGCCGGGCGCCGTTGGTGAGGATCATGTTCGCGGCGCCCACCTCGTCGGCGTCGATCACCGGCGCGGGACCGTTCATCCGGCTCAGGTCGAATCCGCGGGCGTCGCGCAGCGGCGACTCCACCTCGTAGTCCCAGCGCGTGCGCTTGGCGCGCGGCACGCCCTCCGCCGCGGCGTAGGCCAGGACCGCCTGGGTCGAGGTGAGGATCGGGTTGGCCGACGGCTCGGTCGGGGTCGAGATGCCGTATTCGACCTCTATTCCGATGATGCGCTGCATGGCATCGAGCCTAAGTCACGCACCCGGCCCGACCCCCCGCGACCGGCGGAGTCCAATGTCATACCGCAGGTGGTACTTCCGGAGGACCCCTCGCGGCGCAGGTCGGCGCGATAGTCGGGACATGTCCGAATCGATCGCAGCCCGCCGCCTGGAGACCGCCGAGCAGCATCGCCCGTCGCCTCCCCCACCACCCGCGCCCGCCCGGCTCGTCGCATTGGACGTGCTACGCGGGATCGCGATTCTCGGCACCCTCGCCACCAACATCTGGATCATCACCAACCCGGAGGGGCTGGTCGGGTATCTGCACGACATGGGTGGCGAGGCCGGCGGATGGACGTGGACCGAGCGCGTGCTCCAGCAGCTGGCGCAGGGCAAGTTCCTCGGGCTGCTCACCGTCATGTTCGGCATCGGCCTGGCCATCCAGCAACGCTCCGCGACCGAGGCCGGGCGCCGCTGGCCGGGGAAGTACCCCTGGCGGGCGGGCTTGCTGTTCCTGGACGGTCTGGTCAACTTCGTTTTCGTCGCCGAGTTCGACGTCCTCATGGGGTACGCGGTGACCGGACTCGTGGTCGCGTTCGTGCTCGCCACCGGTGCGCGGGCGCGGCGGCGCTGGCTGGTGGGCGCGGCGGCCGTGCACGTGTCGCTGTTGACGCTCATCGGGCTCGCTCTGGCGTTCGCGCCGAGCCAGGACGCGCAGGCGCGTCGTGCGCTGGACCCGAATCCGTATGCGGACGGCTCGTTCTGGGAGCTCGCGGCGTTCCGGCTCGGCAACGCCGGGCTGTTCCGGATGGAGACGATCTTCGTCTTCGCGATGTCGGTCGCGCTGTTCCTGACCGGCGCCCGGCTGTTCCGGGCGGGCGTGTTCGGCCCGGAAGGCGCGCGACTGCGCAAGCGGCTGATGATCCTCGGCTTCGGCGTCGCCGCGCCGATCGACCTGGGCGTCGGCATACTGGGCGGTGGCGACCTCATCCTGTTCACCCGGTACGGCAGCGCGCCGTTCGTCTCTCTGGGCATTCTGGCCGCGGTCGCCGAGTGGTACCTGCGGCGTCCCGGCGCCGGGTTCGCCGGGCGTCGGTTCACCGAGATCGGCCGCACCGCGCTCAGCTGCTACATCCTGCAGAACCTGGTGGCATCGATGCTCTGTTACGGCTGGGGTTTCGGACTCGCGGCGCGCGTCTCGCCCGATGACCGTGTCCCGTTCACCGTCGGTGTCTACGTGCTGGTATCGCTGATCATCGCCTGCGGAGCGCACCTGTGGCTACGACGCTTCGAGCGCGGGCCGGTGGAGTGGTTCTGGAACGTGAGTTTCCGAACGCTGGCGCGGGAACGCTGAAACGCCATGATGCCCGTATCCCAGGGCCGGGGATACGGGCGTGCCCATGCCGTCGGCTCCGTTGTGGCGCAGGGCTTGTCGTACCCGCACATGCCGCGAAGGCCGGCGGCCCCGGCGCGCGGCAGCCGCTACCGTCGTGCTGTGACGCTTGCCGACCGCTACCCCTTGCTGCACACACCGGCTCACTGGGCGTGGGGCGACCTGGATGTCCGGTTCTCCACCACACTCCCGTCCGACGAACTGGTCACCAATATCCACGTCGTCTGTTTCGTCGGCGACGAGATCGTGCTCTGTCGCGACGATCGCGACGTCTGGCTGATTCCGGGCGGCACCAGGGAACGCGGCGAGTCGATCGACGCCTGCGTGCGCCGCGAACTGCGGGAGGAGGCGGGCGCACGCCCGGTCGGACCGATCCGATGGTTCGGCGCGCACCATGCGACGAGCAACGGTCCGGCACCGTATCGCGAGTGGCAGCCCCATCCGCACAAGGCGTGGCTGTGGTGCACCGCGGACGTGGTGCTCGAATCCGCCCCGACCAATCCCGACGACGCCGAGCAGATCCTCGAGGTGCGCACCTTTCCCGTAGCCGAAGCGATGCGACGGGCCGGATCCGACGGCGAGCACCTGAGCGAACTGGTGGCATTGGCGGTCGAACTCCACCGGCCGGAGCGTCCCGAGTGATGTAGGCGGCCGGCCGCACATACTCGGCCGCCGCCCACCGGTGGGATCGGTGCAGAATCGAAGGATGGCAACGGCAACTTGGCACGGCCGCGTCCTCGCGACCAGCAATGACACCATCATCGTCGAGGGCAATCACTACTTCCCGCCGGACTCGATCCGACCGGAGTTCTTCCAGCCCTCCGACACGCACAGCTACTGCCCGTGGAAGGGCACCGCCAGCTACTACACCGTAGTGGTCGACGGAGACAGCAACACCGACGCCGCCTGGTTCTACCCGGAGCCGAAGACCAAGGCCGCGCAGATCAAGGACTATGTCGCGTTCTGGCGCGGCGTCGAGGTGACGGAGAGCTGAGCGGCGTCTTTCGCTGCGAGCAATCGAGTGGCGAACTCATGATCGATGCCGGAATCCGGTCGTAGGCGCGGCCGTGCGGTGATCGGCGGGCCGGGGCGGCGGCTCGGACCGCACTGCCCCGGCGAACGGCGGCAATCGGAGGAATCGGGAATACCGCCTGCGCGAAACCGATACGCTCATCCCAGGATTCAGCGCGAGTGTCTCAGCCGGGAGCATCCCATGATGAAGGCTCTGGTCACCAACGGCTTCTCGATGGCGCCTGGCGGCGCGGCGGACGAACCGGCGCGAGCGGGTGTCGCGCTGCTCCGGCCGGGGGTGCTGGCTTTCGCCGGATCGGTCGGTCCGACGGAGTTACACGCGCATCACGCGGTGCAGATCGTCGCCGCGAGCACGCCGATCGTGGTGGTGGACGGTAGCGGCGTCCGCAAGCAGGGCACCCACGTCATCGTGCCGACCGACGCGCCGCACCGGATCGACGTAGGCGCCGCGCACGGCACGGCCGTCTACCTCGACCCCGAGACGGCCGCCGGTGCGGCGGCGGATCGCAGAGCGCACCTCAACGGCTGGGTCGACAGCGCCGACGCCCTCGGCATCACCGCCGGTGGTGGAGACCTGACCGCGCAGGTCACCGCCGTCGTCGACGATCTGCTGCCCCAGGACGGCGCGTCCGGCGCGAGCGAGCGGCACGCGGTGATCACGGCGGCCCTGCAACTGCTGCCCGCACTGGTGCGCACCGGGTCGGTGCGGGGCGCGGATGTCGCACGACAGTTGGGTATTCCCGCGCCCCGACTGTCCCACCTGTTCACCGAGCAGATGGGAATTCCGTTGCGCCGCTATATCCTCTGGCTGCGGCTGCACATAGCGCGGACCCGCGCGCTGGCCGGAGACGACCTCACGACCGCCGCGCACGCGGCCGGTTTCTCCGATGGCGCGGATCTCACCCGCACCTGCCGCCGGACGTTCGGGCTGTCTCCATCGGTGCTCAGCCGCACCAGCGAATCGGTCCCGGACGCATAGCGGCCGGGACGGCTCGCCTTCCGTATCAGTCCGCCGGACGGGACTCGACGTAGTAGTCCGCCGAGATCGTCTTCAGCATCTGCCGCACGCCGAGTGGCGCCCATACCGCGGAGGGGTCGTGCCGCACGACCGGATCGGTCAGCTCGACCACATGGCCGCGGGTTTCCAGGGCGAAACCACCGGCCGCGCAGATGTTCTTGACCCAGTCGACATTCCGGCCATACGTCAGCGCGATCCGGTAAGCGCCGTCCTGCTCGAAGACCATGACCGGGGTGCGGTAGGACCGGCCCGACTTCCTGCCCTTGTGCAGCACGATGCCGAACCCGGGCGCGCGTCCCGCGACCAGGCCCGCGGTCGGATTGGTGACATGCCGGTTGAAATTCGCCAGTGCGTGCGGAAGCACCATGGGCGGCGATCCTCTCTCCCTGTGGCCTGCGGTGTTCACGTTACTCTCGACCCATGTCCGCTCCGCCGCCTCATCGCGAGCCGCCCCACACCGGAGATCCGAGCGCGGAAACGATCGCCATCTACGATGCGGCGGGCAACCCGGTGGGGGCCGCCGAGCGGGCCACGGTCTACCGCGACGGATTGTGGCACGCCAGCGCGGGGGTGCTCCTGCGCTCCGGTGACGGCGAGCGCGTCTACGTGCACCGCCGCACCGACACCAAGCTCGTTTTCGCGAGCATGCACGACTGCCTGGCCGGTGGTGTGGTCGCGCCGGGCGAAGCGCCGCGCGAGACGGCCCTGCGCGAACTGGCCGAAGAACTGGGCGTCACGCCGAACCCCGCCGACGTCTCGCCCGAACCGCTGGCGACGGTCTCCTGGGACGGCGAATGGGCCGGTCGGCCGATGCGGTGTCATCTGTTCGCGTACGAGTCGCGCTACGACGGGCTGGTTCGCCACCAACCCGACGAGATCGCCGCGGGATGGTGGTGGACCGACGCCGAACTGCTGGCGCGTCTGGCCGATCCGGACTGGCCGTTCGTCCCGGACACCCGCCTGCTGATCACGGATCTGCTGATCGGCGCCCGGTCAGCGGCAGACGACGGGACGAGGCCCTGATCAGCTGGACGAGGCGACGGAGGCGGCCCAGGCGGCGAACGCGCCGGGATTGCGTGTCTGCAACAGCACCCGGCCGGGGCCGGTGAAATCGAAGACGAAACCCTCGCCGGACTTCAACGACTGGATCGATCGACCCGAGACCGCTCGCCGGATGCTGAAATTCATCGCGAGGTCGTAGGCGACCACGTGCCCGGTGTCGATCGTGATCGGCTCGCCCGGTTGCAGATCGATCACATCGATCGCGCCGAACACGCCCACCACGATCTCACCCTCGCCGTGCGCGCGCAGACCGAATCCGCCTTCGCCGCCGAACAGATTGGCGAACCCGCCCCACTTGCTCTCCACTTGCACACCGTGCGAATTGGCGATCCATCCCCCGCGGCTGATGAAGAAAGGCCGATCCGGCGTGATCTGCAAGTTCAACATGTCGCCGGGAAGCGCGGGCGCCACGTCGACCCACCCGCCCTGCGGCGGCGCGGTGAACGTCGAGACGAAGAACGACTCCCCGGCCAGCACCGACCGCTTCAGTCCGGCCAGGATGCCGCCCTCGGCTTTGGCCTGCAACGTGACTCCCGCCGAATGAGCCACCATGGCGCCGCTCTCGACCCGCATCGGCTCGCCCCCGGCGAGAAAGCACCGCGCGACGGCGGCGGCGGGACTGTGGCGCAGTTGTACTTTCATGTCCGCCGACCCTACCGCCGAATCCCACACGGCGGGAACGGGTGTCAGAGCAGATCGCGCAGTGCGTCGTCGTCTCGGGCCACCACCGCCCCGCCGTCGGCGGTGAGCACGATCGGCCGCTGGATCAGCCCGGGATGTTCGACCAGCGCTTCGATCCAACGGTCCCGGTCGGCGGCGGTCCGCGCCCAGCTCGCCATGCCGAGGTCCTTGGCGATCTGTTCGCCGGTGCGGGTGATGTCCCAGGGTTCGGCGTCCAGCCGCCGCAACACCTCACGCAGCTCGGCGGCCGTCGGCGGCTGGTCCAGATACTTGCGCACGGTGTAGTCGACACCGGCGTCGTTCAGGAACGCGGTGGCGTTGCGGCTCTTGCTGCACCGCGGGTTGTGCCAGATCTCGGTCTGCCCGGAAGTCATGTACGCAGGGTACCGAGGACGCGCACCCGGGCCGCCCGGCGCCCACTGGCGGATCTCGGACGTCGCGCCGCCGAGCGCCGCGTGTGCTCCGATACTGGAAGCCATGACTGAGCACGCGTCGCCCGAAAACCCCTACGGCACACCGACCACATCCGGTCCCGAGCGCATCCCTTCGTATCAGGGCGTGATGAATCGGGTCGTCCGCGCGCTGCTGCGTGTACCCGGGCTGTCCGGCGTCGTCGGCAAGCGGCTGATGATCCTGCACGTCGTCGGGCGCAAGTCGGGGAAGGTCTACGACGTGCCGCTGGCCTACACCCGGCACGGCGACACTCTGCTGATCGGCACCGCCCTGCGCCCGTGGGTGAAGAACCTGCGGGCGGGCGATCCGGTGCGGGCCTCCTTCGGCGGCGAGCCGCGCACGTTCGACCCGGTGGTCCACACCTCCGAGGTCGACGTGCTGCGGCTCTACGAGATCGTCGCGCGGGACAACAAGCAGAACGCCAAGTACAACGGCATCGGCTTCACCGCCGACGGCTCACCCTCCAGGGCCGATATCTACCAGACCTGGCAGCAGGGCGGCGTCGTGGTGGAACTGACGCCGCACTGAGCGGCCGGTCAGCTCGCGACGTAGCCGTCGGCCACGTCGAGCACTTCGTCGACGATCTCGAGGCCGGTGCGCAGTTCGTCGGCCGTCGTGGTCAGCGGCGGCGCGATCTGAAAGCGATTGCCCGCGTTGAACGGCCACAGCCCGCGTGCCTTGGCCGCGGCGGTGACCGCGGCCATCGGCTCGGCGTCCGCGCCCGCCGCCGCGAACGGGATCAGCGGCTGTCTGCTGCGCTGGTCCCGGACCAGTTCCAGCGCCCAGAAGAAGCCGAGTCCACGGACCTCGCCGACGCTCGGATGACGACCGGCGAGTTCGCGCAGGCCTTTTCCGAGCACATCAGCGCCCACCGCCCGTACGTGATCGAGGATGCCCTCACGCTCGAAGACCGCGATCGAGGCGACACCCGCCGCGCAGGCCAGCGGATGACCCGCGTAGGTGAGACCGCCCGGATACACCACATGGTCGTAGCGCTGCGCGATCCGCTCGGCCATGAGCACGCCACCGAGCGGGACGTAGCCGGAGTTCACCCCCTTGGCGAAGGTGATGATGTCCGGCTCGACGCCGAACGCCTGTACCGCGAACCATTCGCCCACCCGTCCGAATCCGACCATCACCTCATCGGCGATGTAGACGATGCCGAACTCGTCGCACAGCGCTCGCACGCCGGCCAGATAACCGGGCGGCGGGACGAGCACACCGTTGGTGCCGACCACCGTCTCCAAAATCAACCCCGCGATGTGCTGCGGGCCCTCGAGCTCGATGACCTGCCGCAGGTGCCGCAGCGCGGCGGCCGTCTCTTCCTCGGGAGTCGTCGTGCCCCACGGTGACCGGTAGGGGTAGGGGCCGAAGAACCGCACCACGTCGACGTTTGTCGGTTCCGCGCCCCAGCGGCGCGGTTCCCCGGTCAGGCCGATCGCGACGCCCGTGCCGCCGTGGTAGGAGCGGTAGGCGGCGAGCATTTTCGTCCGCCCGGTGTAGCTTCGCGCCAAACGCACCGCGTGCTCGACGGCCTCGGCGCCGCCGGTGGTGAACAGGATCCGGTTCAGCTCGCCGGGAGCCCGCTCGACGATCAGCCGGGCCAGTTCGCTGCGGACGTCGTTGCCGACCGTCGGCGAGATGGTCGCCAACCGCTGCGCCTGGGCGACGATCGCCGCGACGATGTCCGGATGCTGGTGGCCGATGTTCACGTTGACCAGCTGGGAGGAGAAGTCCAGATAGCGCTTGCCGGTGTCGTCCCAGAAGTAGGAGCCGAACGCCCCGGTGATCGGAGCCGGGTTCAATTCGGCCTGTGCGCTCCAGGGATAGAAGACATGATCGGCCACGCTAGTCGCTCCCTTCGGTCGACTTGGTCGTGGTCACGAGGGAAGCGAGACGAGGCAGCACCGATTCACCGTACGCCGCCAAAGTCGCGTTCTTCGCGTCGTGCTGGAGATAGACGGCGAACTGGTCCACACCGAGCCTTTTCAGCTCCCGCAACCGGGACAGCTGGTCGTCGGGCGTGCCCAGCAGGCAGAAGCGGTCCACGATGGCGTCGGGCACGTACTCGGCATGGACATTGCCCGCGCGTCCGTGCAGGTTGTAGTCGTAGCCGCGCCTGTCTTCGATGTAGTCCGTGAGGGCAGCCGGGATGCCGCCTGCCGTACCGTATCTCGCCACCATCTCCGCCACGTGGTTGCCGACCATCCCGCCGAACCATCGGCACTGTTGCCGCGCGTGCGCCTGCGCCGCGTCCGTCCCGTCGGTGACATAAGCGGGTGCGGCGACGCAGATCCGCACCGCCGCCGGGTCCCGGCCCGCGCGCTCGGCCGCGGCGCGCACCCGGGCGACGGTCCATGCCGTGATGTCGGGGTCGGCCAGTTGCAGAATGAATCCGTCGGCCACGGCACCGGTCAGCTCGAGTGCGCGTGGCCCGTAGCCCGCCACCCACACGTCCAACCGGGAGTCGGCCGCCCACGGCAACCGCACGACCGTGTCGTCCACTCGCGCGCCGCGACCGTTGCCCAGTTCGCGGATCACCTCGATCGATCGGCGCAGCGTGGCCAGCGTGGCGGGCTTGCCGCCCAGCGTGCGCACGGCCGAGTCGCCGCGGCCGATCCCGCATACGGTGCGATTGCCGAACATCTCGTTGAGCGTGGCGAAGGCCGACGCGGTCACCGTCCAGTCCCGAGTGGCCGGGTTCGTCACCATCGGACCGACCATGATCTTGCGGGTGGCGGCCAGGATCTGGCTGTAGATGACATAGGGCTCCTGCCAGAGCAGATGCGAGTCGAAGGTCCAGACGTGGGAGAACCCATATGTCTCCGCGAGCCTGGCCAGTTCGATCACACGCGAGGCCGGGGGCGTGCATTGCAGCACCACACCGATGTCCATGCGGCACTTCTCCGTTCCGAGGATCGAAAGTCAGATCAGGTTCTGCGCGAGTCCACGCGCGACGAACCGGCCGTGCCCCGCGTGCCCGAGGTAGCCGCCGTCGTCCACGACGACCCGGCCCCGGGACAGCACCGTGTCGACGTGACCGTCGATCTCGAATCCCTCGTAGGCCGAGTAGTCCATGTTCATGTGGTGGGTCTTGCCGAAACCGATGCTGGTGTGGCCGTCCGGGTCGTAGATGACGATGTCGGCGTCCGCTCCCGGGCTGATCACCCCTTTGCGCGGGTACATGCCGAACATCCGGGCCGGTGTGGTGCAGCAGACCTCGACCCAGCGTTCCAGCGGGATCCGGCCGGACCGGACGCCCTGGAACATCAGATCCATCCGATGCTCGACGCCGCCGATACCGTTGGGGATCTTGCTGAAGTCGCCGAGCCCCATCTCCTTCTGGCCCTTCATGCAGAACGGACAGTGATCGGTGCCGACGGCCGTGACGTCGCCGGTGCGCAGGTAGCGCCACAGCTTGTCCTGATGCCCTTCGGCCTTCGATCGCAGCGGTGTGGAGCACACCCATTTGGCGCCCTCGAAACCCGGCGCGCCGAGCTGATCCTCGAGCGAGAGATACAGGTACTGCGGGCAGGTCTCGCCGAAGACGTTGCGCCCGGCGTCGCGGGCGGCGGCGATCTGAGCCAGCGCCTGCTCGGCCGACACGTGCACGACGTACAGCGGCACGCCGGTCAATTCGGCCAGCATGATCGCGCGGTGGGTGGCCTCCTCCTCGAGCTGCCACGGTCGGGTCGTGCCGTGGAAGTACGGCGCGTTGTCCCCTCGCGCGAGCGCCTGTTCGACCAGCACATCGATGGCTATCCCGTTCTCCGCGTGCATCATCACCAGCGCGCCGAGTTCCGCCGCTGACTGCATGGCGCGCAGGATCTGGCCGTCGGTGGAGTAGAAGACCCCCGGGTAGGCCATGAAGAGCTTGAAGCTGGTGACGCCCTCGGCCACCAATTCGCTCATGCCCTTCAAGGATTCGTCGTCGACGTCGCCGATGATCTGATGGAAGCCGTAGTCGATCGCGCATTGCCCGGCCGCTTTCGCGTGCCAGGCGGCCAGCGTGTCCTGGACCCGTTCCCCTTGCCGCTGGACGACGAAGTCGATGATGGTGGTGGTGCCGCCCCACGCGGCCGCGCGGGTGCCGGTCTCGAAGGTGTCGGAGGCCTCGGTCCCACCGAAGGGCATCTGCATGTGGGTGTGACCGTCCACGCCGCCGGGGATGACGTATCTGCCGGTCGCGTCGAGCACGCGATCGGCGGACGCGGCGAGATCCGCGCCCAGCGCGACGGAGCCCGGCCGCAGGACGGCGGCGATGGTCTCGCCGTCGACGAGCACGTCGAGCGGCTGCGCTCCGGTGGCGGAGACCACCGTGCCACCGTGGATGAAGGTGCGCGCCATGTCGTTCTCCCCGGTCTCAGGGGGCCACCAGCGGCCCGTAGGCGTCGGGGCGCCGATCGCGGTAGAAGGCCCAGCGGTCGCGCACCACCTTGATCAGGTCCATGTCCAGATCACGGACGACCAGCTCGGGGTCGGTATCGGAGGCGACCTCGCCGACGAACTTGCCTTCGGGGTCGACGAAGTAGCTGGTGCCGTAGAAGTCGTCGTCGCCGTACTCCTCGGCGCCGACCCGATTGATGGCACCGATGTAGTACTCGTTGGCTACCGCGGCCGCCGGTTGTTCCAGTCTCCAGAGGTAACCGGACAAGCCGCGCGACGTGGCCGACGGATTGAACACGAGTTCCGCACCGGCGAGGGCCAGCGCGCGCCACCCCTCCGGGAAGTGCCGGTCGTAGCAGATGTAGACGCCGACCTTGCCCACCGCCGTGTCGAACACCGGCCAGCCCAGGTTGCCCGGCCGGAAATAGAACTTCTCCCAGAACCCGTGCACGTGCGGAAGGTGGTGTTTGCGGTACTTGCCGAGATAGCTGCCGTCGGCGTCGATCACCGCCGCCGTGTTGTACAGCAGACCCGGCTGTTCCTGCTCGTACACCGGCAGGATCATCACCAGGCGCAATTCTTTCGCCAGTTCCGCGAATCGTTCCGTCGTCGGCCCCGGGACGGATTCGGCGTAGTCGTAGAACTCCGTGTCCTGCCGCTGGCAGAAATACGGGGCGTAGAACAGTTCTTGGAAGCAGATCACCGCGGCTCCGTGCGCGGCGGCGCGGCGCGCGTAGTTCTCGTGCGCCGCGAGCATCGACTCCTTGTCACCGGTCCAGTTCGTTTGGACCAGCGCCGCTCGAACGATTCCCATGCCTCGTTATACGTCACCGGGAACCTGTTCCGTTGTCCGACGAGTGCCTGGAGGCATTTTGTAGCCAATCCGTGGCAACCGCGGTTACGGCGGCATCCCGACCTGCCCGTGCTCGAGTAATCGAGCCGTACTCCCCCACTTGGTCGGGCGAGATGGAATGATTCGCGCTGCATCGTCCGGTGCGCAACCCCGAGTGAAGGAGATTTTCAGCGGTGAGCAGCGAAGTGCAAGCGCGAGAACTCGTCAACGGCCGGCGCACGGGGCGCCGGGGCGTGCCGTGGCGATCGCTGCGGATCCTCGGGGTCCTCGTCGTCGGCGCGGCGCTGGTCGCGTCCGCGACCGGTGTCGTCTCGGCGACCCCGTCGCCTGCTCGGGAGCAGGGCCCGGCCGGCTGTGGCGTACCGACCGCGGGGCAGCCGAACGGTAAGCAGTGGCCCGCCGAACCCGGCATGACCATCGATCCCAACGCGCAATACACGGCGACGCTGATCACCACTTGCGGCACCGTGACCGTCGCCCTGGACGCCGCCCACGCACCGCGCACCGTCAACTCGTTCGCGTTCCTGGCCGGGGAACGGTACTTCGACCACACGAAGTGCCACCGGATCACCACCGACGGCATCTACGTCCTGCAGTGCGGCGACCCCACCGCGACCGGCATGGGCGGGCCCGGCTATCAATTCCCCGACGAGAACCTGGCGGGCGCGACCTACGCGGCGGGCACGATCGCGATGGCGAACGCGGGCCCCGGCACCAACGGCAGCCAGTTCTTCCTGGTCTACCGGGACGCGCCGCTGCCGCCGAACTACACCCCGTTCGGCCGGGTCACCGCGGGCATGGACGTGCTGAACGCCATCGCCGCCGCCGGAGTCAAGGACGGCTCGTCGGACGGCGCACCGGCCGCCGACGTGGTGCTCGATTCCGTCGCCGTCCGCAACTGAATTCCGGACGACCATGGTGGCGGCGTCCGATCGTCGCCGCCACCATGGTCGTCAGCGGGACCGGCTCGTCCGCCCGCTCGGGGGCTCGAACGAATCGGTCAGGACACCGCGGCGCGCCGACGCAGCAGCAGCGCCATCGCCGGCTCGACGAACCGGCTGACGACCGGCCCGAGCACCGCCATCAACAGCACGTAGGTTGTGGCCAGCGCGGCGAATTCGGCGGGGACCGCGCCAGCGGCCACCGCGAGACCCGCGATGACGATCGAGAACTCGCCGTGGGCGACCAGGGCGGTGCCCGCGCGCGCCCGGCCCAAGCGGCCCGCACCGGCCCGCTTGGCCGCCCACCATCCGGTGGCGATCTTGCTGGCCGTCGTGACCAGTGCCAGCAGGCACGCCCAGCCCAGCACCGGCGGAATGCTCGTCGGGTCGGTGCTCAGGCCGAACAGCACGAAGAACAGTGCGGCGAACAGGTCGCGCAGCGGTTCCAGGAGCTTGGTGGCGTTGTGCGCGGTGGAGTCCGAGATCGCGATGCCGAGCAGGAACGCGCCGACCGCCGCGGACACTTGCACCGCGGAGGCCGCGCCCGCCACCAGCAGCGCGGAACCCAGCAGCTTCAACAGGAAGATCTCGCGGTCGGCGCTGTCGACGATCGCGGAGACGTAGCGGCCGTAGCGCAGCGCGACGATCAGCACGACCGTGACCGCCGCCAGGGCGATGGCCAGCGTCTTCAGTCCGGCGAGGAAACCGACTCCGGCCAGCACCGCGGTCAGCACCGGCAGGTATCCGGCCATCACCAGATCCTCGAACACCAGGATGGACAGGATCACCGGCGTTTCCCGGTTACCGAGCCTGCCCAGATCGTTGAGCACCTTCGCGACGATGCCGGAGGACGAGATGTAGGTGACCCCGGCCATCGCGATGGCGCCGGTGAACCCCCAGCCGAGCCCGAGCGCGACGAGCACACCCGGCGTCGCGTTGAGCACGATGTCCACCACGCCCGCGGCCCACGATCGGCGCATGCCCGTGACCAGTTCCGGCGCGCTGTATTCCAGGCCTAGCAGCAACAACAGCAGGACGACGCCGATTTCGCTGGCGAGATGGATGAAGTCGTCCACCTGCCGCAACTCGACGAGGCCACCGGTGCCGAACACCAGTCCGCCGATCAGATACAGCGGGATGGGCGACATGCCGATGCGCGCGGCGATCCGCCCGAGCAGGCCGAGGCCGAAGAACACCGCGCCCAGCTGGATCAGCGCGAGCGCGGTCTCGTGTGCGACCATGCGCTCAGCCGTCTAACAGGATCTTGGCGGCGGCCTCGAGGCCCTCCACTGTGCCGACGACGACCAGCACGTCTCCGGCGGTGAAGGTGAAGTCAGGCCCCGGCGAGGGAATCGGCTGACCGCTGCGGACCACGGCGACGATGGACGCCTTCGTCCGGGTGCGCATCTGAGTTTCGCCCAACCTGCGTCCGTCGAAGCGGGAGCGGTCCGGGATGGACAGCTGCCGGGTGGTCAGTCCGGTGAACTCGCGGTGTTCCTCGCGCAGTTGTTCGACCAGCTGCGGCGCGCCGAGCAAGCTGGCCAGCACGGCCGCCTCCTTCCCCGACAGCGGTACCTGTTCGGTCTCGTCGGGGTTGTCCGGCTTGCTCACGATGAGGTCCATCGTGCCGTCGCGATGGTCGATCACCCCTATCCGGCGTCGTGTATTGGTCAGCGGAAAATCCTTGCGCACACCTATACCCGGCAGGGGTGTCACCTCAACATTCACGACCCCACCCTATCGACCCACCCGTTACGACCCGTCGACGGGTGACCGAATTGTCCGTATTTCTCGCCGTTTCCGCACGCCACTCCGGCCTTGCGAGTTGGACCACGGTTCACCGCCCGTGGTAAGAGAAATGACGTGTCCCGTTCATGCCTCCGTCGCCGAGCCGTTGGATTCCGTTTCCGCGACGACCGCGCCGCGCGAGTCCGGTGACGGTCGCCCGAGCGGTGAATCGGTTGCTCCGGCCGGGTGCGGTCGCCACCGCGGCGGCCGTGCCGCGGGCGGGCGCCGGCGGGTACCGGCACGATCTGGACGGGCTGCGCGGCGTGGCGATCGCGCTGGTCGTGGCGTTCCACATCTGGTTCGGCCGGGTGTCGGGCGGCGTGGACGTGTTCTTGGCGCTGTCCGGGTTCTTCTTCACCGGCTCGCTGCTGCGCGGCGTGGCGGCCACCGGCACGGTCCGTCTCGCGCACACCGCTCGCCGGCTCGCCCGCCGATTACTGCCCGCTCTGGTCACGCTTCTGGCGGCCGTGGTCGCGGCGACCGTGCTGCTTCGCCCGTTCACCCAGTGGGGCGAGATGGCGGCGCAGACGCTGGCGTCGCTGCTGTACTACCAGAACTGGTATCTGGCGCTGTCCTGGTCGGACTACCTGGCCGCCGATCCGTCGGTGAGCCCGTTGCAGCATCTGTGGTCGATGGCGGTGCAGATGCAGTTCTACCTGCTCGCACTGATCGTCGTGGCGTCGGTCGCTGGCCTGTGCCTGCGTTTCGCTCGCCCGGGGGCAGTGCGTCCGGCCTTGGCGATCGCGCTCGCCGCGGGCGCGGTGGCCTCGTTCGTCTACGCCGCGCACGGTACCGCGGTGCATCAGGGCTGGAACTACTACGACAGTTTCGCCCGCGCCTGGGAACTCCTCGCCGGGGCGCTGCTGGCGATCGTCGCGCCCTGGCTGTCACCGCCGCGTTCGGTGCGGGTCGCGGCCGCCGTCCTCGGCGCGGTCGCGGTGCTCACGTGCGGTTGGTTGATCGACGGCGCCGATCGGTTCCCCGGTCCCGCCGCGCTGGTGCCAGTCGGGGCCACACTGGCGCTGATCGTCGCGGGCGGCGATCTCGCCGCCGCGGATCAGCCACTACCGAACCGGCTGCTCGGCGCACCGGCCGCGGTGCGCCTCGGCGAACTGTCCTACGCGCTGTATCTGTGGCACTGGCCGATTCTGATCTTCGTCCTGGCGCGGACGGGAGCCGCGACCGCGGGACTCGGCGTGGGTCTGGGCGTCGTCGGGGCGTCGCTGGTACTCGCCTACCTGACCAACCGGTTCATCGAGGAGCCGCTACGAGTGCGGTCCGGTCGTCCGGCCGGAAAGACGCCCGCCCGCGGACGCCGCACCGGCCGGCTGGTCGCCGCGCTCGGCATCGCGGTACTCGCGGCGGCGCTGGGCGAGCAGGTGGTGACCAAGGCGAATCCGCCGCGAGCGGTGGCCGGGCTGGACTCGGCGCGCTATCCCGGCGCGGAAGCACTGGTCAACGGCGTGAGCGCGCCCGAGGCTCCGATGCGGCCGAGCATGTACGAAGCGCCGGCGGACGCGGCCTACCCCTCGCGCGACGGCTGCATCGCGGACTGGGATACCCGCGAGGTCATCACCTGCACCTATGGCGACGCCGCCGCGGAGCGCACCATCGCGGTGGTGGGCAGCTCGCATGCCGAGCATTGGGTGCCCGCGCTCGACCTGCTCGCCCGCGAGCACTCCTTCCGGGTCGAGGTCTACCTGAAGATGGGCTGCCCGCTGACCGTGGCGGCGGAACCGATGTACAAGGGTGAAGCGAATCCGGACTGCCGCGACTGGTCTGTGGAGGTGATCGACCGCCTGGGCGTCGAACGCCCGGAGTGGGTGTTCACGACAGCGACCCGCCCTCGTGACGGCGCGGGTGACGAGACCCCGGCCGACTATCTGGACGTCTGGACCCGCCTGGCCGACCGCGGACTCAACGTGCTCGCCATCCGTGACACGCCGTGGCTGCGCCGCGACGGCGTGCGGTACCGGGCCATCGATTGCCTCGCCCAGCACGGCGACCGGATCAGCTGCGGGATGCCGCGCGCGGAGGCGCTGAACGCGGTCGATCCGGCGCTGGAGTTCGCCGCCTCGTTCCCCAACGTGTTCCCGCTGGACCTGTCCGACGCGCTGTGCGAACGCGACGTATGCGCGGTCACCGAGGGCAACGTCCTGATCTACCACGACGAGCATCACCTCACCGCCAGCTATTCGCGGTCGCTGGCACCGGAACTCGGCAGACAGTTGTCGCCGATCCTCGGCTGGTGGTGAGCCGGAACCGGATCAGTTCAGCCGCAGCATGCCCGGCCATGCTCGCGACCACGGCACGAGCGGTCGCGCGCAACGCCAGACAGTGACGCCGCGGGTGACCCCCGGGAACCCGAGACGAGCGTCGACCTGCCCGATCGCGGTCACCTCGGCACAGTGCGCGCGCACATCGGCCTCAGTGCCACCCACCCACAGCACCGTCGTCGCCGTGTCCGGCGGGGTGCCGAAGTAGCCGAACCCGCGATTCGGACTGAAGACGGCGGGCAGGCCATGGGTCGCGCGCGCGAGGTCCAAGGCGCTTGCCTGCCAATAGGAATCGGCGATCACCACGGCCGAAGCCCGTTCCGGCTCCGGCAGCGCCGCGTAGGCCGCCGCGGTCCCGGCCGCGAGTTCGGACCAGCCGAACCGACCGTAGACCGCGATCTCCAGCCCCGCCTGGGCTTGGGTGTCGACCGGGTCGATGTCGGATTCCGGGCGCAGGGGCAGCGAGAAAATCACCAGCGCAACGGATATCGCGGCCACCGCAACGGTGAGGGTCACACGCGATCGCCGCCGGTTCTCCATCCACCGCACCGCACCGACCGCGATCAGCGCTCCGTAGCAACCCGCCGCATAGTACGGTCGTCCACCGGTCGCGATGAAGACCATGATCAGCACCAACGGTAGGACACCGAGAAAACGGTACGGCCGCAAGCTTTCGGCACGGAACAGAGTCCACACCCCGTACACCAGCAGCAATCCACCGATCAATCCGGCGGAGGCGAGCGCGAGCGGCAGCCAGATGTAGCGCCCGCCGATCGTGGCCTGCTCCGCGGCGACCACACCACCCAGACGCAGCTGCGGCCACCCGTGCGCCGCCTGCCACACCAGGCTGGGTACCGAGGTGAGGACGACGATCGCGGCGCCGCACCACAGGGCGGGGCGGCGCAGCAGCTCACGCGGTCCGTAGATCGCCACCCCGATCACCAGTGCGAGCCAGAAGAAGGGAATCAGCCACTTGACCTGCATATCCACCGCGGTGAACAGCGCCGAGGCCAGCAGCAAACCGTCGTGGCGGGTGCGGACCCAGCGGATCACCAGCCAGCTCACCACCACCCACAACGCCGTGTCGATCGTATTGGTGGCCAGCTGATCACCCTGCACCAGCAGGAACGGCGAGGTGGCATACGCGGCCGCGGCCAGCACCTGCGCCGGGCGACCGCCCTCGAACTCCCTGGCGATCTGGGCGGTCACCACCACCGCGGCCACGGTGACGAGCACGGCCGGAAGACGCAGTGCCACCAGCGAATCCGGGGCGAGCAGATCCGTCATCCGCGCGATCGCGGGTAGCAGCGGCCCCTGATCGGCGTAGCCGACCGCGAGCCTGCGGCCTGCCGCGACGAAATACAGCTCGTCGCCGAAGAATCCGTACCGCCCGATGGAAACCAGCAGCGCGACCGCAGCCAGCGCCGCCACCGCGCCGACTCCGCCGAAGGCGAACGAGGGCAACGGTGTCGTGGCATCGTCCCGGCGCCGCGGGGTGTCCAGTACCTCAGTCATCCTTACCCGCTTTCCGGGTCGCCGTGTCGAACAACCGGCACACGTGTGCCGCGTACGCGTCCATCGCGAAGTCCTGTTCCCGGACCGCCCGTCCGGCGGCGCCATCGATGGCGTCGCGGATGGACTTGGCCATCAAGAGCGGATCGAACTCGCCGAACTCGCCGGTGCGCTGCCCTTCGGTGAGGATGTCGACCAGCGGCACGATGATGTCGCGTTCACCGTCGGCGGAGGCGAACTTCGGGTTGCCTTCCGCGTCCCGCAGATTCGTCACCACCTCGACCAGCGCCGCCACATACGTGGTATTCGCATCGATGAAACCGAGGTTCGATTGGAGGTAGGCCAGCAGGCTCGCGCGCGGTCCGGCCGCCGCGCCGACCCGTGGCGCGATGTACTCCGCGGCCGAGACGTAGAGCTGGACCACCAGCTGCGTCATCAGATCGTCCTTGCCCTCGAAGTGATACGAGATGACGCCCTTGGAGATGCCCGCGCGCTCGGCGATCCGCGCCAGCGAAGCATTCGCGTACCCGACCTCGGAGATCACCTCCACCGCGGAGGCGATGATCTGCCGCCGTCGCGCCTCTTCGATGAAAGACCGCCGTTGGCCACTCGTACTGTTTTCTGGCCGCATGGTCAAATTTTAGCACGAGCGGACTGTAGACCTGCTGATGAGCGACGACGCCGAATGGAGCGCCGTCGAGAGTCATCCGGATACGAGTGGTGTGCGGCCGTCGCCGTGCACCGTCACCTGCGCCCTGGACAGCGAAAGGGCCGCGTCTCCGGGGAGACGCGGCCCATCGTGGTCGGCGGAACCTTTACAGGTACTGACCGGTGTTCGACTCGGTGTCGATGGCGCGGCTGGCACTGGCGTTCTTGCCGGTGACCAACGTGCGGATGTAGACGATCCGCTCGCCCTTCTTACCCGAGATGCGTGCCCAGTCGTCCGGATTCGTGGTGTTGGGCAGGTCCTCGTTCTCGGAGAACTCGTCCACGATCGAATCGTAGAGATGCTGGATGCGCAGACCCGGGTTGCCCGTGTCGAGCACCGCCTTGATGGCGTACTTCTTGGAGCGGTCCACGATGTTCTGGATCATGGCGCCGGAGTTGAAGTCCTTGAAGTACAGGACCTCCTTGTCACCGTTGGCGTAGGTGACCTCCAGGAAGCGGTTGTCCTCGCTCTCGGCGTACATCCGGTCGACGACGCGTTCGATCATGGCGTTGATGCACAAGACCTTGTCGCCGCCGAACTCGGCCAGGTCGTCGTCGTGCAGCGGCAACTCCTGGGTGAGGTACTTCGAGAAGATGTCCTGCGCCGACTCCGCGTCCGGACGCTCGATCTTGATCTTCACGTCCAGGCGGCCCGGCCGCAGGATCGCGGGATCGATCATGTCCTCACGGTTGGAGGCGCCGATCACGATGACGTTCTCCAGGCCCTCGACACCATCGATCTCCGACAGCAGCTGCGGCACCACCGTGGTCTCGACATCGGAGGAGACGCCGGAGCCGCGGGTGCGGAAGATGGAATCCATCTCGTCGAAGAACACGATCACCGGCGTGCCTTCGGACGCCTTCTCGCGGGCCCGCTGGAAGATGATCCGGATGTGACGCTCGGTCTCACCCACGAACTTGTTGAGCAGCTCGGGGCCCTTGATGTTCAGGAAGAACGACTTGGCTTCCTTGGCATCCTCACCGCGCGCCTCGGCGATCTTCTTGGCCAGCGAGTTGGCCACCGCCTTGGCGATGAGCGTCTTACCGCAGCCGGGGGGACCGTAGAGCAGCACACCCTTCGGCGGACGCAGCGCGTACTCGCGGAAGAGGTCCTTGTGCAGGAACGGCAGCTCCACCGCGTCGCGGATCTGCTCGATCTGCCTGCCGAGACCGCCGATGTCGCTGTAGTCGACGTCGGGCACCTCTTCCAGCACGAGGTCCTCGACCTCGGCCTTTGGGATGCGCTCGAAGGCGAAACCGGCCTTCGTGTCGACCAGCAGCGAGTCGCCCGGCCGCAGCTTGCGGATGGGGGAATCGGGATCGTCGAGGTCGTCCATCTCGGCGACCTTCGCCAGCGGGCCTGCCAGCCACACCACACGCTCCTCGTCGGCATGGCCGACGACCAGGGCGCGACGACCGTCGTCGAGGATCTCCCGGAGGGTGCCGATCTCGCCGACCGCGTCGTAGTGCCCGGCCTCGACGACCGTGAGCGCCTCGTTGAGGCGGACGGTCTGACCGTATTCGAGCGTCGAGGTCTCGATGTTCGGTGAACACGTCAACCGCATCTTGCGACCCGAAGTGAACACGTCGACCGTCTGATCGTCGTACACACCGATCAGAATGCCGTATCCGCTCGGCGGCTGACCCAGCCGATCGACCTCCTCACGCAGCGCGACCAGCTGCTGGCGCGCTTCCTTGAGGGTGTCCATCAGCTTCGTGTTGCGAATGGTCAGCGAATCGATGCGGGCTTCCAATTCCCGTGTGCGATCCGGCGAATCGGCGAGTTGCCTTCGGAGTGCAGCCGCCTCGGCGCGCACTGCCTCGAGCTCTCTCCAGGCCGCCGAATCCGAATTCTCGATGGGGCTCATGTGCTGCTCCTCCCAGTCCCGGTCTATCAACGCTACCGGGCGCGACCCGTTCTCGCTTTCCGACATGGTTTCGTGGTGATCACATCTGGGCCGCGATCGGCGGCCGGATCACCATGTTAGCCTGCCCTAACCCGACCCTGGCGAGCCTCCTCGCCGCTCGAGCCGAAAGGTTGCCGACCATGCTCCTTCCCGCGAGAACCCTGCGTTTTTCCCTCGTCACCGCCGCGGCGGCGCTGGCCATCTCCGGCGCGGTGGCGGCGTGCGGCTCCGACGACGACTCCACCGGCGCGGCGACCTCGGCCGCCACCAGCACCGCCGCGTCGGGTACCCACGATCACTCCGCCCATGCGACCGGTGCGCCGACCGCCGATACCTTGCAGGCCGTGCTGGTAAAGCTCACCGATCCGACTGTACCCACCCCCGAGAAGGCCAAGCTGATCGTCAACGGTGAAAAGCGCACAGCGAACATCGACCAGATGAACAAGGGCCTGCAGGGCTACGCGCTCACCTTCGCCGTCGCCGACATCACCACCCAGGGCAACACCGCGAACGCGCAGGTGACCATCACCTCCCCGCATGGCGCCGCCCCCGCCGTGCCGCTGAGCTGGGAAAACGTCGACGGCACCTGGAAGCTGACGGACGCGAGCGGCTGTCTGCTGCTCGGCTTCGCGCAGGCGCCCTGCGTCCCGGCCTGAGTCGGCCACCACCTCGCCCGCCCGGCCGCGCTCAGCCCTTCGAGGGCCTGCGCTGCGGCTTGGGCGTGACGGTGCCCTCGGCGAGCCTGCGGGCGCTGACCAGGAAGGCGGTGTGACCCTGCATGCGGTGCTCGGGCCGCACGGCGAGGCCGACCACATGCCACGGTCGCACCAGCGACTCCCAGGAGCGTGGCTCGGTCCAGCACTCCTGCTCGCGCAGCGCTTCGACCACTTTCGACAGCTGGGTGACGGTGGCCACATAGACGATCAGCACGCCGCCCGGCACGAGCGCCTTGGACACCGCCGGTAGCGCATCCCACGGCGCGAGCATGTCCAGTACCGCGCGATCCACCGGCTCTCCGGTGTAGTCGGCCACGTCACCCACGGTCAGCGACCAGTTCGCCAGCCGCTCGCCGAAAAACGTCTCGACGTTGCGGATCGCGTGCTCTGCGTGGTCGGCGCGGATCTCGTAGGACACCACCTGTCCCTGCGGCCCCACCGCCCGCAGCAGCGAGCAGGTCAGCGCACCGGACCCCGCGCCGGCTTCCAGCACACGCGCGCCGGGGAACATGTCGCCCTCGTGCACGATCTGCGCGGCGTCCTTCGGGTAGATCACCGCGGCGCCGCGCGGCATGGACAGCACGTAGTCGATCAGCAGCGGACGCAGTGCGAGATAGGGCGTGCCGTTGGTGGAATGCACCACGCTGCCCTCGTCGGCACCGATCAGGCTGTCGTGCTTGATCCCGCCGCGATGGGTGTGGAATTCCTTGCCCGGCTCCAAGACCACCGTGTACAGGCGTCCTTTGGCATCGGTCAGCTGCACCCGGTCACCGATGGTGAATGGCCCGGTCCGTCTGGCCGTCATGAATCTCCGTTCCACTTGTCGGAATCGTGCTGTGACGCACCGGCGTGTCGGTGCCGCCGGATAGCCTGCCAGGTATGTGCTCGCCCGTGTCCACGCCCCCTGCCGACGACGCGCGGACCGCCCGGCCCGATCCGACGGCCACCCGCGCCCGGCCCGCGCTCTCGCCTTCCCGGGCAATGGATTTCAAGCAGTGTCCGCTGAAATACCGCTTTCGCGCGATCGATCGGATACCGGAGCGGCCTTCGGTGCACGCGGTGCGCGGCACGGTGGTGCACGCGGTGCTGGAGGACCTCTACGGGCTGCCCGCGGCCGAGCGGGTGCCCGAGCGCGCCGAGGCCCTGGTGCCGACGGCGTGGGCGCGGGTGCACGCCCAACAGCCGGAGGTGGCGGAACTGGTCGCCGCGGGGCAACTCGACGCGTTCCTCGAGGAGGTGCGCGCGCTGGTGCGCCGCTACTACCGGCTGGAGGATCCGACCCGGTTCGATCCGGAGTCGCGCGAAGCGCGGGTGGAGGTGGAACTGGCCGACGGCGCGCCGCTGCGTGGGTTCGTCGACCGGATCGACCTCGCGCCCAGCGGCGCCCTGCGCGTCGTGGACTACAAGACCGGCCGTGCGCCGGGGCCGACGCAAGAGACCAAAGCGCTGTTCCAGTTGAAGTTCTACGCGCTGGTCGTACTGCGCACCCGCGGCCTGGTGCCCGCCCAGCTGCGGCTGATCTACCTCGCCGACGAGCAGATCCTCACCTACGCCCCCGAGGAGCAGGAGTTGCTGCGCTTCGAGCGCACGCTCTCGGCACTGTGGGCGGCCATTCTCGAGGCGGGCCGCACCGGGAACTTCCAGCCGAACACCAGCTGGCTGTGCTCGTACTGCGACTACAAGCCTTTGTGCCCGGCATTCGGCGGCACGCCGCCGCCCTACCCTGGCTGGCCGAGCGGCGGCGTCACCGAATCCCCGGACGAGACCCTGGCCGAAGCCGTCTCGGACTGACGAGCTAGTGGCCCAGCGCGGCCACCAGGAAGTCCAATGACGTCCCGCGCTCGCCGAGCAGGAAAACCGCTCCGATCAGGACCACGACCAGTACCGCGTCGCCGGCGATGATGAACAGGTTTCGTATCCGCGTCCACGCCGTGCCGCGCGCGGGGACACCGTCGGCCGCCGGGGTGGTCGCTCGTCGGCCCGGCTCCGCCGCGGCCTTCTCGTCGTTGATCCTGTCCGACACGCCCGACAGTCTTCCCGATGAGGCCGGTGGTTTCGAGCCGACCCGCGTATTCGGCCGGTGAACATTTCCCGAACGGCGGGCCGCCCGGCCCCGATGTCCAGGACCGGGCGACATCGCGTGCCCGAGTTTCGGCTGCGTATCCATAGGGCCGACGCTCAGGCGGTGAAATTGTGGAACAGCAGCACCGAGAGTCCGAGGCCCACCGCGAGATTCACGACCGCCGCGGACCCGAACACCACGACCGGCCGCCAGCCCGCTTCCCGCAGTCCGCGCAGCGAGAACTCCAAGCCGATGGAGACGAACGCGAAGATCAGGAACCAGGTGCGCAGATCGTTGATGATCGCGATGTGCGCCGCACCGGACTTCTTGTCCACCGCCTGCAGGTACAGCGTGCCGATGACCGAGGCGGCGATGAAGCCGAGCACGAACTTCGGGAACCGCTCCCAGAACTGGCGCGGCGAGGGCCGCACCGCACCGGGCGCCCGCTCGACGCGCAGCGTGAAGTACGCGGTCAGCGCGATGGCGACCACACCGATCAGCGCGTTCTGCGTGGTCTTGACGATGGTGGCGATCTGCAGCGCCTTCTCCCCCGCGATCGCGCCGGAGGCCGCGACCGCCGCCGTGGTGTCGATATTGCCGCCGATCCAGGCGCCCGCGACCGCGTCCGACAAGCCGAGCACCTCCGCCAGCCAGGGCAGCAGGAAGATCGAGGGCAACGCGAAGACGATTACCAGCGAGGCCGCGTAGGCGATCTGCTCGCGCCGCGCCTGCACCGCGCCCGCCGCGGCGATGGCCGCGCTGACACCGCAGATCGACACCGCCGAGGACAGCAGCGCGCGCAGCTTGTCGTCCAGCCCGAGGCGTCCGCCCAGCCACCAGGTGAAGCCGAACACGGCCGTGATCAGCAGCAGCGCTTGCAGGATCGACGGACCCGCCGCGGTGACCAGGACCTTCAGGTTGATCGAAGCGCCGAGCAGCACCACGCCGGTCTTGATGAAGAATTCGGTGCGGAATCCCGCCGAAAGCCGGTCGCGCAGTGCGAGTTTGCTCAGCACGACATTGCCGAGCAGACCAAGGGCGATGGCGTACACCGGGTATTCGACGGACTTGGCGACACGCTGGAACGGAGTGCCCACTGCCCACTGCGGGACGTGTGTCTCGAAGTAGCGGGTGAGGGCGCCGAGCACGATCACGACCGCGATACCGGCCGCGATGGTCCCGGCGGTCGGCCGGGACGTCGCCTGCACCGCTTCCGTCTCGGATGACGGGATTCCGCCGGGCGCGGCCACGCCGGAATCCTTGTCCGCCAAAGCCTTCGATTCCTTCGCCGATTCGGCGCCGGTCTCGGCCATCACGGCACCAGCCAATCCGGAATCGCGCCGAGCAGGACCAGCGCGATCAGGATCAGCCCGGCGATCGCCGCCAGCCAGTCCTCGTTCCAGGTGAATGTGCTGCCCGACTGCTCCTCGGGTGGTGACTGTGACACGGGGGCTCCTTGCGTTTCCTCATCGAGAGGCCGCACGGTAGCAACCCCCGGTCACAGGGCACACCGATTGCGCTCAGCCTGAACGAATCAGGCGTATCGGACGAATCCGGCGTTCAGAATGCGCGGCAGGAGCGGATGTCCGTGGCCAGGATGGCTTTCGCGCCCAGATCGGCCAGCTTGTCCATCAACTCGTTGCTCTGCTTGCGCGGCACCAGTGCGCGGACCGCGACCCAGCCGGTGTCGGCCAGCGGCGCCACGGTCGGCGATTCCAACCCGGGGGTGATGACGAACGCCTCGTCGAGCAAATTCTTCGGGCAGTCGTAGTCCAGCATGACGTACTGCTGGGCGAAGACCACGCCCTGGATCCGGGCGACGAGCTGATTCCGTGCCCGGTCGCCGCGATCGGCGTCCTTGCGCTCGACCAGCACACCCTCGGAGTCGCACAGCGATTCACCGAACGCGACGAGGTTGTGCTGGCGCAGCGTGCGCCCGGAGCCGACGACGTCGGCGATGGCGTCGGCGACGCCGAGCTGGATGGAGATCTCCACCGCGCCGTCGAGGCGGATCACCTCGGCCTCGATGCCGCGGCCGCGCAGATCGTCGAGCACCAGGTTCGGGTAGGAAGTGGCGATGCGCTTGTCGGCGAGGTCCTCGACCTTCCACTCCCGTCCGGCCGGGGCGGCGTAACGGAAGGTGGAGCGGCCGAAGCCGAGGGCGAGCCGTTCCTGCACCGGTGCGCCGGAATCGAGGGCGAGATCACGACCGGTGATGCCGAGATCCAGCTCCCCGGAACCGACGTAGATCGCGATGTCCTTGGGTCGCAGAAAGAAGAACTCGACCTGGTTGGCCGGGTCGAGCACGGTCAGATCGCGGGAATCCGTGCGCTTGCGGTAGCCCGCCTCGGCGAGGATCGAGACGGCGGATTCGGAGAGGGCGCCTTTGTTGGGGACTGCGACGCGCAGCATGGAGGGAGTCCTTTCGGGAGGAGAAACGGGGTGTCGGACGGCCGTCATCACAGATGTCGGTACACGTCTTCGAGCTTCAGCCCGCGACCCACCATCAGCACCTGCACCCAATACAGCAGCTGGGAGATCTCCTCGGCGAGCGACTCGTCGCTCTCGTGTTCGGCGGCCAGCCACACTTCACCGGCCTCCTCGAGCACCTTCTTACCCTGGGTATGCACGCCTGCGTCCAGCGCGGCAACGGTTCCGGACCCCTCGGGGCGGTTGACCGCACGATCCTGCAGTTCGGCGAACAGGGATTCGAAGTTCTTCACGATGAGCCATTGTTTCAGACCCGGATGCGGGTCTGTTGCTCCGGCCCACGATGGCCGGTAACGGCGACCGCCCGGTTCCTCCACCCCTGACCGGGGGCGGAGGAACCGGGCGGAAAGCGGCTAGTTCCCGGCGAGCAGCGCCTGCAGGTCGGCGACCGCCGTGCGGAGGTGGTCGGCGAACGCGTGCATCTGGTCGGCGACCGGTTTCGGAGTGGCCAGGTAGAGATTCCAGCGGTCCGGCAGCAGGACGTAGGCGATGCCGATGCAGCGGGGACTGGTGGAGCCGAAACCGAAGTAGCGGATGTTGACCGACGGCGCCGAGCTGGTGCTCAGGTAGTCGTCGCGCATGATCGTCCAGCCGGGGCTGTCGTAGAGCGGGATCGGGTCGATGACGCCCAGTTCCGCGCCGCGGCGGCGCTGGATCCACTGCAGCTCCCACAGGTGCTGCTCGGGCGCGTCACCGGCCTGGCACTGCTTGGCCCGCTCCACGTGCGCGGACGCGGCCGTCCGCGCCGCGGCGAGCTTCGCCTCGGCGCTCGCGTCCTGGTCCTGCATCGCGTCCACGAAGGCGATCATCTCCGGGGTGATCACCCGCATGGCCTCGGTGCGGCCGTTGCGGTACTGCCTGGTCGCGATGGACTCGTAGGTCGCGCCGGTGAGCCCCTTGCTGCGCCGATGGGCCAGCTGGTAGCTCAACTGCGCGAACGCGTCCGGCGAGATGCCGAGTTGCTTGGCCCTGGCGGTGCCGAAGTCCGGGAACGACACCGTCTGGGTGGCGTTCGCCGCGGCGTACTGGGCGAAGGCGGCGGCCGCCGCGGCGATATCGCCGCGCTGCGCCTCGTCGAGCAAGAACTCGACCGGCTCCACCGCGGGCAGTCCCTGCGCCTGTGCGCCGGAGTGGGCGGCGTGTTCCGGCACCGAGGTTTCCAGCAGGGTGTCCACGAACGACAGGATGGTGGTGCCGTCGAGTCCGCAGTGCTCGACATTGATGCCCGCCTGTCCGTCGGCGAAGACGACGAAGGACACCGATTTGTCGAACCACCGGTTCGCGCTGTCACCGTGCAGCAACTCGTCGCAGGCGTGCAGTTCGTCGCGCGGGGCGAAGTCCTCGAGGCAGACGGCGAACAGCGCGGTCTCGATGGTGTCCAGCGCCGCGGCGTTCGCAGGCTCGGCCAGCAGCCGCTGCCTGCTCTGGGCCCATTCCGCGCGGGCCTTGGTGGTGAGGTGCCCGACGGCGGTGTCGGTGCGGGCCGGGCGGGCGCCCGCCTTCAGCACCGCGCGCAGCCCGTCGGCGAGATCCTCCGGCGAGTACGGCGCTCCGTCCGGGCCGACCACGTCCATCCGGAACGTGCTGCCGTGGAAGAACACCACGATGTGCCGGGCCTGCGAGTGACCCGGCCATTCCGCGCTGTAGGGGACCCGGACCGTGTCCTGCTCCACGCCGGGAATCCTGGTCTCGGAGAACAGGTACTTGTTCTGCCACATGGACAGCTGCTGCCCGCGCTGGGTCACCGGCGGGATGGCCTCCCGGTCGAGGGCCAGCTTGTAGTCGACGGCGGCGGAGATGATGCCCGCCGCCCGGTCCACCTGAGTCGCGGCGGTGGAGGCGGCCAGTGGGGTGTCGTCCCGGAACAGGAAGAAGAAGTTCGCGTTCAGGGCGATCCGGTCCCGCCTGCCCAGGTATCGCGACGGCCAGAACAGGTCGAGCCAGCTGCCGACGCCGGGCGTCGCGTCGTACTCCGCGAGCGCCGCGTGCAGCGTGCGCCCCGGACCGTCGGGTCGCAACAGGTCGTCGACCGCGGCCCGGGTGGCGGCGATCTCGTCGGCGGTCAGCAGCGGCTCGCACCACTGCAGGAACCGGCCACAGCTGTCCTCCAGCGTCGGCAGGGGCACCCGGGGAAGGTGGTCGTCGGCGGCGAAGGTGCGTTCGGTCAATGCGAGTCCTCGGTGTCGGCGTGATGTTTCGGCAGCGGCCTCGACACGTACAGGTTGGCATACAGCCAGCCCTGGTCTTCCCGGCCGGTCGTGTCGATCCCGTTGGCGGACAGGGTGTTCAGCACTTGCGCCTGTTCGGCCGCGGAGGCGAACCTGCGTTGCTCGTACAACCCCGGCGCGTGCTCGGTCCGGTAGCCGAGCGCGGCGAGTTCCGCCTCGATCGGTGCGAAGTCGAACATGCGCAGTACGAAGTGTGCCATCCACGGCCGCCTGCGCGGGTGCGCGGTGGCCACTCGGGTCAAGGTTTTCTCGGTGATGTACCCGACGCAGCCGGTGGAGACGACCAGATCGGCGGTCGCGAGCAGGGCGCGCTGCTCGTCGGTCGGCTCGCCGGACTCGAGGTCGGCGTGCACGACGTCGTGCAGGAGCCCGGCCTCCCGCGCGTACTCCAGGGCTGGGCGGGCGGCGTCCATGCCGAGGAAGCGGACGTCCTCCACCGCGGCCCGCCCCGCCACGCGGTCTCGGTCGCGCCGGATCAGACCGGCCCGATCGGTGTCGGCGGCCGCGTAATGCTCGGCCAGCTCGCCGATCGTGGTGTCGAGGCGCAGCAGCGCGGCGTTCACGCCGTAGGAGCAGCCGAGGTCGAGCACGGTCGGCACGGCGACCCGGGCGGACGCGCGGTATTCCCGAATCTGTTGCTGGAAGAACGGTTTCGCCAGTTCCGGAATGCGGTAGTCCAATTCGGACATGCGCGCGTAGTAGGCGCGCGGATCGGGGCGGACGTAGATATCGTCGAAAGACGCTTTCCCGGTGGTGTCTAACGGCACTGGCACTGTCGGTCCTCTCGGGTCGAGCTCGGTCAGTCGAGCCGTTCGGCTCAGTCGAGCAGTCGATCGCCCCGGACGGCGTCGGCCGCGGCGGCTAGGTGGTCGGGTAGCACGCGGCCGAACAACTGCCGGGTGCGCTCCACCGTGCCGACCATCCCGGGACGATCGGTGTAGGCGAAAATGGCCGAATGGCGCTGACGCGCACCGTCGACGGGTGAGACGCGGTGCAACGAGAAGCGACCCTGGAACAGCTGCAGGTCGCCCGGACGCAGTTCGAGCCGCTGGACGAATCGCTCGCCGGTGCCGGTGAGCACGGCGCGGACGTCGTCGAGGTGTTCCGCCTCGGGTGTGCGGATGTTGGGGCAGTACTCGAAGACGCCGCCCTCCTCGGCGGGCTGGGTCAGCATCGAGACGGTGAATTCGTTGGTGTCGAAATGCCAGGGGTGCGACATGCCCGGCGCGACGACGTTCAGGCACAGTCCCGCCAGGGGATCGGCGAATTCGTGCAATTCCGACAGGTCGAAGCAGTCGGCGACGAATCGCTGGAACAGCTCGTCGGTGTAGAGCCGGTGGATCAGCGCGTCGGCGGGGATGCGGTCGCGGGGCACGAAGGCGTTGCCCCGCTCGAGCACGATCCGGCCCGGATGGTCCTCCGGCAGGTCGGCGTCCAGCGGAATGTTGTAGGCGTTGACCCGCTCGACCTCGTAGTGCGCGTGCGGGGCCATCAGCTCGCCCTGCGCCCGCAACGTGTCGGTCAGTTCCGGGCGGATGAAGCCACGCAGCACGGTGCAGCCGGTGTCGGCCAGTTCCGCACGGGCGCGCCGTACCGCTTCCCGCAGCGCGGGTCCTTCCGCCTCCGCCAGGGGATACCGTCCGGTATCTACGATCTCGTCGAGGACGCCCAACGCTGCCATGGCGTCATTTTGGTGGAGCGGTCGCCGACACGCCCGGGATTCGGCGAGATTGCCGGTGATCACGGTCACACCTATCATCTGCACGCACACCCGTTGCGGCACAGTAACTCTCGGCATGGCCGGTGCGCCGATGTCGCGCAACCCGGCCACCCGGATGGCTCAACCCCGCACGCGCAGAGCGTTTTCGAGTTCCGCGACGGTCAACCCGATCAGCGAATCCCGGAACACCCGCCCTGGCGCGTGCGGCACGGGAATCTCGCACGGGACGACCACCACCGCGCAGCCCGCGGCCTGCGCCGCACGCGTACCGGTCGGCGAATCCTCCACCGCCACACACTGTTCCGGATCGAGCCCGAGCAGCTCGGCAGCGCGCAGGTAGACATCCGGCTCCGGCTTGCCGTGCGCCACCTCGTCGCCGCAGACCGAGACATCGAAGAAGTCCCGGCCCAGCGTGTCGAGACCGAACTCCGTGAGCGACCGCTTGGTATTGGTGACGAGCGCGCTGGCCAGCCCCGCCGCGCGTACCATGGCCAGCGCGTCCTTCGCACCAGGCCGCCACGGGATGGGGCCGGTCATCAATTCGGTCACCCGCCGCTCCAGGAACTCCCCCGCCGCACGCAACGAGTCCGGCGTGGGCTCGATACCCAAGCCGGTGAACATGATCCGCAGCGCGTTCGGGCCGGACGCCCCGATCAGCGCGTGCCGGATCGCATCGGTCATCTCGTGACCGTGCTCACGTGCCAGTTCCCGCACCGCGACATCCCAGAGCTTCTCCGAGTCGAGGAGCGTGCCGTCCATGTCCCAGAGCACTCCGGCCAGTCGCGCTGTCACGTTTCGGTCCTTCTCCCAGCTCTCGTCCATGTCGCGGGCACCGTTGCGAACCTTCCGAGATCACCCGGCCGCCGCACGAACCGTACCGCCGGGACGGAGCCGCTCCGCAGCCGAGCCTGCTCACCCTCGGATGGCTGGGCTACTCGATGGCGCAGGCCAAGGCTCGGCCGTGTCCCTAGGTACCCGATGCGGCGATCTGCAACTTGGCACTGTCGCCGACGACCTCGATCCAGCGGCTCTCGGAAGTCGTCGTGCCGTTCTTCAAGGTGTAGGTCAACGCGACGACCGCCCGATTCGCGCCGTTCTGCGTAACCGAGCCCACGCTCACCGAGCGAATCGTGCCCCAGAAGTTCACGTATGAGTCGTAGCCGGTCTTGGCCTGGTATCCGGGGGCCAGCTGCGTCCAGGCGCCGGACACGTTGGTGGGCAGCATGCCGTAGTAGCCCTGGATGAACGAGGCGATCCGGTCGGGTGTCGGCGGACCGGACGGGGTCGTCGTCGCGGTGGTGGCCGGGCCCGTGGTGGTCGGGGCAGGGCTCGACGTGGGCTGAGGCGTGGTGCTGGGCGGCGGAGTCGTGCTCGGCGCGGGGTTCGTCGTTTGCGCCGGAGGGGTGGTGCCCGGGGCAGGCGGGGGCAGCGGAGCACCCGCTGAAGTGGGCGCGGGCCCCGGCACGGGTCCAGAAGTGGGCGCGGGCGCTGAGGAGGCGGATGTTTGCGCCGGGGCGGGAGCGGGAGCTTGCACCGGCGCCGGTCGAGGCTCGGCTCCGGCCGCGTCGGCTGGCGCCTGCGTGTTCTCGGGCGCCACGGCGGCCGGAGGCTCGACCGACGACGTCGGCGCGGCGCCGCCCTCGCCGTCCACGCCGGCCAGCGTCGCGATGATGCCGACCAGGATCAGCACCCCGACCACCGCGGCGACTTCCACGGCGATCAGTCTGCGGCGCTGCCTGCCGCTCAGAACACTCCGCAACCTCGCCGCCACCCCGGCCAGCCTCGGCACCGGCCGTGACGTAACTCCTTGCGGCACGGCCGGACCCGGCACAGCGGCGGGTACGACCGCGGTGACACCGGTGTCGTCCGACTGCTCCGGCGATACGGCAGCGGCGGGGTCGGGCAGCACGGTCGTCGTGGCGGCGGGGGCGGCAATCACCTTGGTCACCGATGCGGGCAGCTCCAGATCCCGTCCCGCCGCGACGGCTTCGAGGACCGCTTTCGCCTCCCGCATGGTCGGGCGGTCGGCGACGGCCGGGGCGAGCAGGTACATCAGCACCGGCCCCAGCGAGCCGGCTGCCTCCGGCGGCGGGATTTCGCCCCGCGCCACCGCGTGCAGCAGGGCCAGCGGGTTGTCGCTCTCACCGAACGGTGGAGCGCCCTGCACCGCCGCGTACAACGTCGAACCGAGAGCGAAGACGTCGGAAGCCGGTTCCGGGTCCTCGCCGCGCGCCACCTCGGGCGACAGGTAGGCCGGCGTCCCGGCGAGAAACCCGGTGGCCGTGACCGTCACGTCGCCGACCGCGCGGGAAATGCCGAAGTCGGTGATCTTGACCGTGCCGTCGTCGGCGACCAGCAGATTCGCCGGCTTCACGTCCCGGTGCATGATCCCCGCGTCGTGCGCCGCGGCCAAGGCGCTCGCCGCCTGCGCGCCGATCCGGGCGACCTCCAGCGGCGGCAGCGTCCGGTTGCCCGACAGCTTGGTCGCCAGGCTCGGCGCGTCCAGGTACTCCATGACCAGCCAGGGCTGGCCGTCTTCCTCGGCCACGTCGAACACGGTGATGGCGTTCGGGTGGTGCAGCCGCGCCGCGATCCGCCCCTCCCGCATGGCACGCCGTTTCGCCTCCAGCGCAGCCGATCCGGTGAGTCCGGGACCGAGGAGCACCTGTTTGACCGCGACGGTGCGCTGCAGCCGGACGTCGGTGGCCCGCCACACCACACCCATGGCGCCGGTGCCGATCGGATCCGTGAGCCGGTAACGTCCCGCGATCAATCGATCCGCCGTCATCGTGGTGTGCCTCTTCCTACTTGCGCGCCTAGCCGTCTCGCACTCCACACGCAAGCCCGGAAGAATTCCGAAAGCGTACGCGCCGAGGTGCTTTGCACCACTGAGCAGGGACGCGAACGCATCCGCCGACTGCCCCGGATGCAGTTACAACGCCTTCGACAATGGCACATCCACCCGACACACAGCCACCTCCCGGTGCGGGCACGGACGATCGCCCAGGTAAACCGCGCGCGCCCGCCACTGTGACGCGCCGACGAGCGCCCCGATGCACGCGAGACATGACATCCGGGCAGGTAGCAAAGGCCCTTCACACGAGAGCATCTCGCTATTGCTCACAGTCCACCACTGATCGCCGTCCGGCCGCGACGCCCGCTGCGGACCACGAACGGACGGACAGGCCGAGAAAGGCGCTCACGTCCGCTGCACTCCGCGCGCCTACGCCCGATTCGCGAGACGAAGATGGCGCGCCCCGGGCACTCGGCAGACCGATCGGCCGGTCGAGAGCGTCCGGAAGCAGCGATGCCCGACCTGCGGCAAAGGCGACGTACCGATACGGCTTCCAAAGCCTCGCGCCTGACGATCGGGCAGCCGCGTTCGCGCTGACAGCGCGGCGCCGAGACCCTCGGGCGTCGGCGCCGCGCCGCATCGGCGAACGGCTACGCGTTGAAGTACTTCGCCTCCGGATGCAGCAGGACAAAGGCGTCGGTGGACTGCTCCGGATGCAGCTGCAGCTCCTCGGAGAGCACGACGCCGATGCGATCGGCTTCGAGCAGGTCGACCAGTTTGGCGCGGTCCTCCAGCTCCGGGCAGGCGCCGTAGCCGAACGAGTAGCGGGCGCCGCGATAGCCGAGCTTGAAGTACTCCAGCACGTCGGCCGGGTCGGAGTCGGCGACCGCGTGACCGTCGAGGACGAGCTCCTCGCGGATGCGGCGGTGCCAGTACTCGGCGAGCGCCTCGGTGAGCTGGACGCCGATGCCGTGCACCTCGAGGTAATCGCGGTAGCTGTCACCCGCGAACAGCTCGTTGGCGAAGTCGGCGATCGGCTGCCCCATCGTGACCAGCTGGAACGGAAGCACGTCCACCTGACCGGTCGAGCGGGCGTACTCCCGCGAACGGATGAAGTCGGCGATGCACAGGAACCGGTCGCGCTGCTGCCGCGGGAAGGTGAACCGGTACCGCTCCGGCGCATCGGGTTCCGGTTCGGTGAGCACGATGACGTCGTCGCCTTCGGACACCGCGGGGAAGTAGCCGTACACCACCGCGGCGTGCTGCAACACACCCTCGGTGCTCAATCGGTCCAGCCAGGCGCGCAGACGCGGCCTGCCCTCGGTCTCCACCAGTTCCTCGTAGCCGGGACCGTCGCCACCGCGCTGCCCACGCAGGCCCCACTGCCCCAGGAACAACGCCCGCTCGTCGAGCAGGCCCGAATATTCGTGCAGCGCGAGGCCTTTCACCACCCGTGTGCCCCAGAAGGGCGGCACCGGCACCGGCAGATCGGCCGCGACGTCGGAGCGCTCCGGCACCACGACGGGCGCCTCGTTCGCCCTGCGCTCCGCCGCGATTCGCTTGGAGCGCTCGTGGCGCGCTTTGCGCTCGGCGGCCTTCTCCCGCTCGGCGATGGCTTCCGGGCTGTCCGGGTCGAGGTCGCCACCGCGTTTGCGGGTCATGATGTCGTCCATCAGCCGCAGGCCCTCGAACGCGTCGCGCGCATAGTGCACGTCGCCCTCGTACACCTCGGTCAGGTCGTTCTCCACGTAGGAGCGGGTGAGCGCCGCACCGCCCAGCAGCACCGGGAACTGCTCGGCCACACCCTTGGCGTTGAGCTCCTCGAGGTTCTCCTTCATCACCACGGTCGACTTGACCAGCAGGCCCGACATGCCGATGACGTCGGCCTTCTTGTCCACCGCCGCGTCCAGGATGGTGGCGATCGGCTGCTTGATGCCGAGGTTGACCACCTCGTAGCCGTTGTTCGACAGGATGATGTCGACCAGGTTCTTGCCGATGTCGTGCACGTCGCCCTTCACGGTGGCCAGCACGATGCGGCCCTTGCCACTGTCGTCGGTGGCCTCCATGTGCGGCTCGAGGTACGCGACGGCGGCCTTCATCACCTCGGCGGACTGCAGCACGAACGGCAGCTGCATCTGACCGGACCCGAACAGCTCGCCGACCGTCTTCATCCCGGCCAGCAGGGTCTCGTTGATGATCTGCAGCGGCGGCACCTCGGTCATGGCCGCGTCCAGGTCGGCTTCCATCCCGGCGCGTTCCCCGTCGACGATCCGCCGCTCCAGCCGCTCGAACAACGGCAGCGCGGCCAGTTCCTCCGCCCGCGACGCCTTCGACGAGGAGGTGGACACGCCTTCGAACAGCGCCATCAGCTTCTGCAGCGGGTCGTAGCCCTCCGCACGGCGGTCGTACACCAGATCCAGCGCGACCTCGCGCTGCTCCTCCGGGATACGGCTGATCGGCAGGATCTTGGAGGCGTGCACGATCGCCGAATCCAGACCGGCTTGGACGCATTCGTGCATGAAGACCGAGTTGAGCACCTGCCGGGCGGCCGGATTGAGGCCGAAGGAGATGTTGGACAGACCCAAGGTGGTCTGCACCCGTGGATGCCGGCGCTTGAGCTCGCGGATGGCCTCGATGGTCTCCAGCCCGTCGCGGCGCGACTCCTCCTGGCCGGTGCCCAGGGTGAAGGTGAGCGTGTCGATGATGATGTCGCTCTCCGACAGCCCCCAGTTGCCGGTGATGTCGGCGATCAGCCGCTCGGCGATCTCCACCTTCTTCGCCGCGGTGCGGGCCTGGCCCTCCTCGTCGATGGTCAGCGCGACCACGGCGGCGCCGTGCTCGGCGACCAGGCGCATGGTCTGCTGGAACCGCGAATCGGGACCGGCGCCGTCCTCGTAATTCACCGAGTTGACCGCGCAACGCCCGCCGAGGTGCTCCAGCCCGGCCCGCAGTACGGGGGCCTCGGTGGAGTCGAGCATGATCGGCAACGTCGAAGCGGTGGCCAGCCTGCTCGCCAGCTCCGACATGTCGCGGGTGCCGTCCCGGCCGACGTAGTCGACGCACAGGTCGAGCATGTGTGCCCCGTCACGGGTCTGGTCCTTGGCGATGTCCAAGCACTTCTGCCAGTCCCCGGCGAGCATGGCCTCACGGAATGCCTTGGAGCCGTTGGCGTTCGTGCGTTCGCCGATCATCAGGACCGAGGCGTCCTGCTCGAACGGCACCGCGGTGTACATGCTGGACACGCTCGGCTCGTGCACCGGCGCGCGCCGCTGCGCGATCGGCGGCAGGGCCGGCTCGACTTCGCGCACCGCGGCGGTGACCTGGCGGATGTGCTCGGGCGTGGTACCGCAGCAGCCGCCGACCAGGGCCAGGCCGAACTCGGTGACGAACCCGCGCAGCGCGACCGCCAGTTCCTCGGGGGTGAGCGGGTAGACCGCCCCGTCCGCGCCGAGCACCGGCAGCCCGGCGTTCGGCATCACCGAGACCGGCACCTGCGCGTGCCGGGACAGGTGGCGCAGGTGCTCGCTCATCTCGTCCGGGCCGGTCGCGCAGTTCAGGCCGATCATGTCGATGCCGAGGGGCTCCAGCGCGGTGAGCGCCGCGCCGATCTCGCTGCCGACCAGCATCGTGCCCGTGGTCTCCACCGTGACGTGCGTGATGATCGGGATCCGGCGGCCCAGCTTCGCCATCGCACGCTTGCTGCCGGTCACCGCCGCCTTGACCTGCAGCAGGTCCTGGCAGGTCTCGATGAGGATGGCGTCGGCGCCCCCGTCCAGCATGCCGAGGGCGGCCTCGGTGTAGGCGTCGCGCAGCGCGGCGAACGGGGCGTGTCCGAGCGTGGGCAGCTTGGTGCCCGGCCCCATCGAGCCGAGCACGTAGCGTGGCGTACCGTCGGGAGACGGTCCCATCTCGTCGGCGACCTCACGGGCCAGCCGGGTTCCCCGCTCGGAGAGGTCGCGGATCCGGTCGGCGATGTCGTAGTCGGCGAGGTTGGGCAGGTTGCAGCCGAAGGTGTTGGTCTCCACCGCGTCGGCGCCCGCTTCGAAATAGGCGCGGTGGATGCCGCGCAGGACCTCGGGGCGGGTGTCGTTGAGGATCTCGTTACAGCCCTCCAACCCGCGGAAATCGTCGAGGGTCAGATCGGCAGCTTGCAGCATGGTGCCCATCGCACCGTCGCCGATGACGACACGGCGGCGCAGCGTGTCGAGTAGCGTGGTGTCGAACTCGGCGGGGACGGACGCAGACATGCGTTCCAGCGTAGTGGGCGCGGCTGACGATCCAGGCCACGGCGTGGAGGCTCGGTGTCCTGGACCACACGCGCGGCCCGGAGCCGCCGCGTCCGCGCTCCGGAACACGCCACCCCGTCCGGCCGTTCTACGACACGCCATATCGCCGCACACCGTAGGCTGACCGAGTGAACGCCAGTGAAACTCCCGATCCGGAACTGCCGACGTTGCGGGATCCGGTACTGGTCGCCGCCTTCGAGGGGTGGAACGACGCCGGTGACGCGGCCAGCGGCGCCGTCGAGCATCTGGAACTGATCTGGGACGCCGAGCCGTTGGCCGAGCTCGACTCCGAGGACTACTACGACTATCAGGTCAACCGGCCGACGGTGCGTCAGGTGGACGGTGTGACCAGGGAAATCCAGTGGCCGTCGACGATGTTGTCGGTGTGCTCGCCGCCCGGCAGCGACCGCGACGTGGTGCTGCTACGCGGTATCGAACCGAATATGCGCTGGCGCAGCTTCTGCGGCGACCTGCTGGAGTTCATCGAGCAACTCGGGGTGCAGACCGTGGTCATTCTCGGCGCACTGCTCGCGGACACTCCGCACACTCGTCCGGTACCGGTGACCGGCTCGGCATACAGCAAGGAAGCGGCCGAGCGGTTCAGCCTGGAGCAGACCCGCTACGAGGGACCGACCGGGATCACCGGCGTGCTGCAGGACCAGTGCGTGAAGGCGGGGGTCCCGGCGGTGTCGTTCTGGGCCGCCGTTCCGCACTATGTCTCCCAGCCGCCGAATCCGAAGGCGACCATCGCGCTGCTGCACCGGGTCGAGGACGTGCTCGACATCGAGGTGCCGCTGGGTGAGTTGCCCAAGCAGGCCGAGGACTGGGAGACCGCGGTGAACGAGATGACCGTGGGCGACGAGGAGATCAGCGAGTACGTGCGCTCGCTGGAGGAACGCGGCGACGCCGCGGTCGACGTGAACGAGGCGATGGCCAAGATCGACGGCGACGCCATCGCGGCCGAATTCGAGAAGTACCTGCGCAGACGGGGTCCGGGCAGCTTCGGTCTCTGATCGGTTGCGCGTCGGCGCGTTCGGTGCGGGCGGCCGGCGTCCGCGGGGTTCACCGGAAGTTCGCCGGGGGGCCACCTTCAGGTCGGGAAACGACCCCCTCCTACACTTTCGCCGGTGACCGTCCATCCGATCGTCGAGCGTCTGCGCACCTTCGACGAGCGGATCGCCGTCCATTGCCCCGACCGTGCGGGCGCGGACGGCGGCGGATCCCCACCCACCCGGCAGGTGACCTACGCTCGGCTTGCTGCGCTCGTCGAGTCCTTCGCGGCCGAACTCGGCCCGGCCCGTCGCCTCGTCGCGCTCGCCGCGCGCAACGATCTTTCCTCGCTCGTCGCGTACCTCGGAGCGCTCAGCGCCGGATGCGTGGTCTTGCTGACCGAGCAGATCACTGCGGAGTTGCGGGACGCCTACGACCCGGACGTGCTCGTCGAAGACGGGCGCGCCGAGGTGGTCCGGGAACGCTCGGCGCATCGCCTGCATCCGGAGCTCGCGCTGCTGCTGAGCACCTCGGGCTCCACCGGGTCGCCCAAACTGGTCCGGCTCTCGGCGACGAACCTGCGTTCCAACGCGGCGGCCATCGCCGAGTACCTGGCCATCGGTCCTGGCGATTGCGCGGCCACCACCCTGCCGATGTTCTACTGCTACGGGCTGTCGGTGGTGCACAGCCACCTGTGGCGCGGGGCGAGCCTCATGCTCACCGACCAGTCGGTATTGGACACGCAGTTCTGGCGCGCGTTCCGGGACTGCCGCGCAACGTCGTTCGCCGCGGTTCCCTACACCATCGAACTGCTGGACCGCATCGGTTTCGCCCGTATGGACCTGCCGCACCTGCGTTATGTCACCCAGGCGGGCGGCAGGCTGGCGCCGGAGCGGGTACGCGAATACGCCGCGCTCGGCCGGGAACACGGCTGGGAGTTCGTGGTCATGTACGGCCAGACCGAGGCCACCGCGCGAATGGCCTATCTGCCCGCGCATCTGGCGAGCGCGCACCCGGACTGCATCGGGATCCCGATTCCGGGCGGCGAATTCACCCTCGAGCCGGTCGAGGAAGCCGACGACAATGGGGACGAACCGCGTGAACTGGTCTATCGCGGGTCCAATGTGATGATGGGGTATGCGAAGTCCGCCGCAGACCTCGCCCTCGGCCGTACGGTCGATGCCCTGCGCACGGGCGACCTGGCACGACGCACACCCGACGGCTTGTACCAGGTGGTCGGCAGGCGTAGCCGGTTCGCCAAGATCTTCGGACTGCGCATCGATCTGGAGCGTCTCGAATCCGGGCTGGCGGAGGCCGGATTCACGGCACGGTGCGCGGACGACGACGCGCACCTCGTCGTGGCCGTAGAGACCCCGCGGTCCGATCTCACCGAGCTCGCCGCGCGACTGTCCGGCCTGCCCGCCGCCGCCGTGCGGGTCCACGTGGTCGAACGGATCCCACGGTTACCGAACGGCAAACCCGACTACCCCGCTATCCGGCGGCTGGCCGGATCCGCGCCGCAGACACGTGATATCCGCTCCCTCTACGCCACGACGCTGGGCATCGATCCCGCGCGGGTCCACCCGGACAGCACGTTCGTCGACCTCGGCGGCAACTCGCTCACCTACGTGACCACCGCGGCACGGCTGGAGCGGGCGATCGGCCGCCTGCCCACCGACTGGCCGAACACGTCCGTGGCGGAACTGGAACGGATACCACGAGGCCGCAGGCGTTTCGGACGGGCACTCGACACCGGAACGCTGCTGCGCGCGGTCGGCATCGTGCTCATCGTCAGCTCGCACGCCGGAGTGTACGTGCTCTGGGGCGCGGCGCACGTGCTGCTCGGCGTGGCCGGATTCAACTTCGCGCGGTTCGGGGTGACCACGGCCCCAGCCGCCGAGCGACTGCGCCACACGTTACGCACCGTGGCATACATCGCGGTGCCGACGGCGCTCTGGGTCGCGCTGACCATGACCCGCACCGACTACTACGGCTGGCAGAATGTCCTGTTACTGAACAAGATTCTCGGCCCGCACGACAGCGCCACCGCCGGGCACCTGTGGTTCCTCGAGGTGCTCGTGTATTTCATGCTGGCCGCCGCGCTGTTGATCCGGATCCCCGTGGTGGACCGGTGGCAACGGGCCGAGCCGTTCTGGTTCGCGATGGCGCTGGTCGCGCTGAGCCTCGTCTTTCGATACCAAGCGTTCGGTCTGTATTCGGCGAAGGACATCCCGTTCTCTCCGCTGGCGGTGTGGCTCTTCGCGCTCGGCTGGGCGGCGGCGAAGGCGACGTCGATGTGGCAGCGGATGACGGTGAGTGCCGTCGTACTGATCACGGTGCCTGGCTATTTCGGCGTTCCCGAACGGGAACGTTTGATCATGGCGGGCTTGCTCGCACTGGTGTGGTTGTCCGCGGTCCGGGTTCCCGCCGCCGTCGCCGTCTGCGCCGCGGTGCTGGCCGACGGCTCGTTGTTCGTCTATCTGCTGCATTGGCAGGTATACCCGCTGTTCGAACAGCACCGGCTCGCGGGGCTGCTCGCTTCCCTGGCAGCGGGTGTACTCGTCACCGGCGCGGTGACCGGGCTGCGACGCTGGGGTTCGGGGCGGTACCGGGCAGTTCGGTCGCGGCGATCAGCTCTCCACCGTCCACACCCGCGCCGCCGCCTCCTGAGCCAGCTTGGCTATCAAGATGTCGCGCGGAATCGTCTGGCCGGCAAAGTGATCGAGTGAGGGAACCACCACATGGTGCGCGTCCGCGCGCTTGAGTTCCGCCGTGAGCTCGGCGAAAGCCGCCCCGTCACCGCCGGTCGATTCATGGAACGTTGCGGCGAAGCACAGCCCTTCCTCGCGGGCGAGGCTGCTCATCGCGGCCTCGAGCTCCTTGCTATGGCCATCGGCCAGATCGTCACGCAAGTATCCATAGATCAACGCTTCCACCCGAACCTCCGTTGGATTGGGATCGCTGTTCTCTTATGTGGATCCACCCGTTTTACGGGGTATTTGCGCTTCGTGCAAGAGCAGATGTACTTGCAATTGCTCTTACAGGAGGGGCTGGCTAACTTCTAGCGCCATGTTCAGCATGCACAACGCGGCGGCGCGAAAGTAGCTGTCAACACACGGACATCTGCCTGCCCTCTTAAGGCCACCAAACGTTAACTGGTGCGATACTACAGACGTGGCCGCTACCGACGATCGACCCGTCTGGGCAGTCCGAATGCGTTCCGAGCGTGACGCGAGGGGGTGGTCGCAAGCCGACGCTGTTCGCGTGATGCGTGGAAAGTCTTCGCACAACCTGCCGACCGACAGTACTCTCCTACGCAACTGGCGCCGTTGGGAATCGGGCGAATCACGCCCCGACGACTTCTACGCGCCGATCATCGCCGCCACCTTCGACACGGTGACCGCGGCGTTCTTTCCCAAGGCCAGACCGAACCGGGACGACGAATTGCTCTCGGCCACCGGCATGGACACGCTCGAGTTCATCGGACGACTCCGTATGTCCGATGTGTCCTCCGTGACACTGGAGGCCGTCCGCATCACCGCAGAACGCCTGTGCTGCGAATACTCCTACGCCGACCCGCACGACCTGCACGCCGACGGCACCGCGTGGCTGCGCAGAATCACCTCGTTGCTGGACGGTCGCCTGACCCTGGCGCAGCACCGCGAAATCCTCGTTCTCGCCGGATGGGTGGCGTTGCTGGTCGGCTGCGTCGACTACGACCTCGGCAGGCGCACCGCCGCGGAGGCGACCCGCCGCGCCGCCCAGTCGCTGGCGCAGGAGGCGGAGAACATCGAGATCGCGGCATGGGCAGCGGAAATGACCGCGTGGTTCGCGCTGACCCAGGGTAACTACCGCGGCGTCATCGAGACCGTGCAGCCGACGCTGGAAGTAAGCCAGCACCTGCGCGTCGGTGTCCAGCTCGCCGCCCAGCGCGCCAAAGCCTGGGCCAGGCTGGGCAACCCGCGCGAGGTGGAGGCGGCGCTCGACGAAGGCCGAGCTATCTTGGAGCGACTCGATCATCCGGCCAATCTGGACAACCATTTCGTCATCGATGCGAACAAGTTCGACTTCTACGCGATGGACTGCTGCCGGGTCGCGGGCGAGGATCGGCTCGCCGAAACCTACGCGCGGGAAGTGATCCGCAACGCCACCCGCCCGGACGGCAGCGTGCGCAATCCGATGCGGGTCTCCGAGGCGCACCTGACTTTGGCCGTGGTCGCGGTGCGCGACCGTGACCTGGAACTCGCGGTCGCCGAGGGCATGCGCGCGTTCGCGGGCAGCAGGCGGTCGTTGCCCTCGCTGATGTGGATCGCGGGGGAAGTCGCGCGCGAGATCATCGAGCGGTTCCCCGGCGATCCGCGCACCCGCGCTTATCTGGACCAGTTGCGTTCGCTGTCCGTCGAGTGAGCCGACCTGCGCAGCGGCAGCGGCGAACGGTGACGAACCGGACGCGGCCACGCCGAACACCGGAACGTCGTGCGGGTGGCGATCGGCCCGCTACTACCCTGTTCCCGGTGACCGACTCCGATGACGGCTGGGCCGACGCCCACTGGGACGACCGGCTGCGGCTGTTCTCTTTCGCCACCGCCGAGCGGCGCGCCGATTACCTCCGGGTGCTGCGCGCGTTCGACGGCGCGCGGGCAGCATACGTGGTGCTGCTGCACGCGGACGACGTCGCGGAGTGGATCGACCGCAACGGGAACACGCCGCACACGCCCGATCCGGTCACTGCGAACCAACCGGTCACGAATGCCGGCGTGGATCCGGCGCAAGCGCGCACGCGTCCGTCGGATCCACCCGGGGGCGAGCCGGAAACCGGTGCGCCGGACCGGTCCCCGGAGACACCCGGCCGACCCGCGGCCCCCCCGCTGACCGCGGCCGAGATCGGCCCGTTGCTAGACCAGTTGCACCAGTGGGGCATGCTGGAGCGCAGTTACGACGGAACCCGCGCCGCGACGCTGGCCGAATATCGTAATCGGCACTACGTGTACCAGTTCTCCCAGGCTGGTTTCCAGGCCTACCAGGCAGTCGCCGGTGTGCTCAGCGCCCGCCTCGACGAAGCTTCGTTGTCGCGCCTGGTGCTGCCGGAACTGCTGGCCGATCTGCACACCCTGGCCGAGGCCAACCGGGCGGGTGACGCCGAACGCGTCTACCGCACGCTGCGCCGTCTCGACATCGCGTTATCCGACCTGGCCGCCCGCGCCGCGCACTTCTATCTGGGGCTCGGCGACCTGGTTCGCACCACCGAGATCACCCCGGAATCGTTTCTCGCGCACAAGGACGCCCTGCTGGCGCACATGCGGGAGTTCAGCCTCGACCTGGCCCGGTTCACCCCGCGGCTGGCGGCCGCGATCGCCGAGATCGAGGAGACCGGCGTCGACGACCTGATCGGCCGGGCGGCGCGCTGCGACGAGCGGGTGCTGCTGAGTGTCGAGGAACGCCGGTCGGATTGGCAGGCCAGGTGGGACGGACTGCGGACCTGGTTCGTCGCGTCCGGCGGTGAACAGGCGGGGACGACGGAGGCCGAGCGGTTGCGTGAGGCCACCATGAGCGCGATCGCCGCGGTGCTGTCGCTGCTGCGGCGGGTCACCGAGACGCGGCGCGGCGGGGTCAGCCGGGAGTCGGCGCTGCGGCATCTGGCCGGCTGGTTCACCGCGGCGCCGACCGTGGACAGCGCCCATGCGCTCTTCGACGCGGTGTTCGGGCTGGGCAAGCCGCGGCACCTGGCGATGGAGCACCCGGACGCCGACGTGATTCCGGCGATTCGATCTTGGTGGGACGCACCGCCGTTGGAGATCTCGCGCACGCTCGCCGAGACCGGACGCCCGCCCACCGCGGGTGCGCCCGCCCGTATCCACCGCAACGACGCGGGTATCCGGCGTCTGCGCGAGGCGCAGTTGGACGCGCAGCGGGCCCGCGCGGAGGCCGCCAGGTCGCTGGCGTCCGGCGACGTGCACGAACGAGTGCTGGACGACCGGGAGACCGAGGTGCTGCTGCGGCTGCTGGACGCCGCGTCCACCGCGTGGGTTCCGGTGCGCGGCCGGGTGGCCGGCACCACCGGCTCCGACAGCGGCGTCACCCTGACGGTGTCCGAGCACGACGGTCCGACCGTCGTGCGCACCACCCGGGGACTGCTGCGGTTGAACAACCGGTCACTGAAGATCGAGCAGACCGCCGGAACACGGTCCCGCCCGCGCGGGGAGCACGGCTGATGCACGCACACACCATCGATGCGCTCGCCCTGGACAACTACCAACGCGCCGCCCGAGTCGTCCTGGCCAACCACCTGGTGACCCGCGCCTATCCGGACCGGATCGCACTGCCGCTGATCCGGCGCTGGGCCACCGAGCTGCGCGAGGACCTCGCCGAATTGTTCGGGTACCGCCTGGAAGTCACCGAGACCACCGCGCGGGTCTTCCCGGTCGCCGACCGCCTGGACGCGGGCAGGCCCGCGCGTACCGCCGCCGAGCGCGTCTTCGACCGCCGCCGCTACGCCTACCTGGCTCTCGCGCTGGCCGCGCTGGGGCGCGCCGGGGACCAGATCACGCTGTCGGAGCTGGCCGATCAGGTCGCCGCCTACGCGAACCGGGTGGAGGGACTGGAACTGGCCACCGACCGGGCCGCCGACCGCGACGCGTTCGTCGACGCGGTGGGCTGGCTGACCGTGCGCGGCGCGCTGGGCCTGGCCGACGGCGACGCGGGCGGCTGGGCCAGCGATCCGGAGGCCGGTGAGGCGCTCTACGACATCGACCGGCCGGTCGTCTTCGCGCTGTTCCGGCCGCCGCGGGCCCTGCAACATCTGCACGGCGTGCGCGGGTTGCTCACCGAAGAGCCCATGGTCGGCGGTGTTTCCGCGCACGCGACGACCACCGCCGAAATCGCCCGCCGGGTACGCAGGGCGCTGGTGGAGCAGCCGGTGGTGTACGCAGAGGATCTCGCACCCGAAGAGCGTCCTGTTCTCGCCCAGGAGCGGATCGTCGCGGAGGTCGAACTGTTCACCGGGCTGCGCGCCGAACGCCGCGCGGAGGGCGTGGCGCTGATCGACACCTCGGGGCGGCTGTCGGACGTCCGCTTTCCGGGGACCGGGACGCTCGCGCAGGTCGCCTTGCTCCTGGCCGGTGAGATCGCCGACCGCGTGCTGGACATCGATCACCCGCTGCCGCGGCGCCACGCCGGCCCGGACACGGATGCGGCACTGGCCGACCAGCTCGATGAAGCCATTCCCGAATCCACGCTGTTCGTGCCGCTCGCGGAGCCGCGTTCGCCGGATCCGTCCGCCCCCGAACCGGATTCGGCGACGGATGCAGCGGAGCAGACAGACCGGTCCGTCGCGACAGGCTATCCGCTGATCGACCGGGCCTGGCTGTATGAGACGGTGCAGGCGCTGGCCGATCGCTACGGCACGACGTTCGCCGCGCAATGGCAGGCCGACGTTCCTCGCCTCACCACCGAGGTGGTGGCGCTGCTGGAACGGCTGCGGCTGATCCGGATGGTCGAGGACGGACTGCTCGTGCTGCCCGCACTGGCCCGCTACCGTGGCGCGGTCGTCACGGTCCGCACCAAGCGGGCCGCGGAGCTGTTCGTCACCGCGGCCGACACCTACGGGCCCGGCGGCACCGGGACGGAAGGGAACTGACGAATGTCGCTCATTCACGGCGGAGTGCGGTTCACCCCCACCCGCGCCGGGATCGTCAACCTGTGGGACTACCGCGACCAGGAGTTCTGTTTCGCGGACGGCAGATTGGTCCTGCGCGGGCCGAACGGGTCGGGCAAGACCAAAGCGCTGGAGGTGCTGTTCCCCTTCGTTCTGGACGGACGGATCGAGCCGCGCAGGCTGAACCCGTTCGCGGGCGAGGAACGCACGATGAAGTCGAACCTCCTCTACCGCAAGCAGGACTCGGCCTACTCCTATGTCTGGATGGAGTTCGCGCGCGGTCGCTGGGAAGACCCCGAGGCGGTCACCGTCGGCATCGGCATGCGCGCCACCCGTTCCTCGGACAAGGTGACCCGCTGGTATTTCGTCGCCGACGGCCGGGTCGGGATCGACTTCTCCCTGATCGGCCCCGACGATCGGCCGTTCACCCGCAAGCAGCTGGCCGAGCAGATCGGCACCGACTCGATCGTCGACCGGCCGGTGGACTATCGCAACGCGATCGACGCGCGCATGTTCGGCCTCGGGACGCAGCGCTACGACCAGCTGATCAATCTGATCCTCACGCTGCGCCGCCCGCAGCTGGCCAAGAACCTCGACCCGCGCGGTTTGTCGCAGGCGCTCACCGACGGCCTGCGCCCGCTCGACGAGCAACTGATCCTGGACGCCGCTCGCTCGTTCAGCGATATGGAGGAGGTCGGCAGGACCCTGGAGGGTTTGGTGCACGCCGACACGGCGACCAGGGCTTTCGTCGAGGTGTATCGCAAATATCTTGCGGTTCAAGCGAAGACGGATGTCGACCAGGTGCGGGCGCGGCTCGACGCGGTGACCCACGCGAGCACCGCGCTGTTCGCCGCCACCGCGCTGCGCGAGCGCAGGGAGACCGAGCGTGCCACGGCCGAGGCTCGGGCCGAGGACGCCGACCGCGCCTACGAGCAGGCCATCGCCGACCGGGAGAATCTCCAGCGTTCCAGCGCCTACGAGGGTAAACAGCAGCTCGACGACCTGGCCGACGCGGTGCGTCGCCTGGAGACCTCGGCGGGCGTGCACGCCGACAAGGCGCTCAAGTCCCGCCAGACCCTGGACCAGCGGACCCAGGAGGCCGAGCGCGCACGCACCGCGGTGCGCACCGCCGCCGCCGCGCTCGCCCGCGGCGAGGACGATCTGCGCGCCGCCGCCGAGGAGGCGGGGATCGCATGGACGCCGCTGCCGGAGTCGACGCGGGCCGAGCAGCTCACCGCGGCGGTGCGCGGGCACGCCGAGGAGCGCGACGTCGATGTGCGCGCGGTGCGCAAGGCGGTGGGCGCGGTGGATACCGCTGCCGCCGAACGCACCAGGGCCGAGCGACTGGCCGAGCGCGCGCGGGAACTGCGTGATGCCGCCGCGGCGGAGGTCGCGCACGCCGAAGCGACGGTCGCCTTGACCCGTTCCGAGGCCGCGGCCGCGTTGCGGACCTGGTGGGACGAGCACCGCGCGGTCTACACCCCGGTGCGCTCCGGCCTGTTGGAAGCGCTGAACTCGGCGCTGGCCGAGGCCGGTTCGGATGCGCCCACCGTGGCCGAGGTGCTGGCCGATCGCACGGAACCCCTGCTCGAGGAGATCCGCACCCGCCGCCAAGAGGCACGCGCCCAGGTGGCCTCGGCCACGGCACACGTCGAGGAGCTGACCGCCGAACTCGAGCGGGTCGCGGCCCGGCGCGACGACGCGCCGCCGGTATTCGCGGGCCGCTCCGGCCGGACCGGTGACCGGTCCGGCGCCGCGCTGTGGCGGCTGGTGCGCTTCGCCGACGACGTGCCGCCCGAGACCGCCGCGGGCATCGAGGCCGCGCTGCACGCCGCGAATCTGCTGGACGCCTGGGTGTGCCCGGAAGGCGAGCTGCCGCCGGACTACGAATCCGATCAGTTCCTGCTGCCGCTGCCCGCATCGGACCGCCCGGCCGGTCGCACGCTCGCCGACGTGCTTATCGTGGAAGACGATTCGGACACGCTGACGGTGCCGCGGCAGGTCGTGGCCGATGTGCTCGCTTCCATCGCCCTGCACGAGGACGCGGGCGAGCCGAGCGGCGCGGTGACGATCGGAGCGAACGGCGCGTTCCGGCAAGGCGTGCAGATCGGCCGCCACCGCAAGACCGACGCGGAATTCATCGGCGCCACCGCGCGAGCCAGACGCCGCGAGCTCCGCTCGGCCGAGTTGACCGCGGCCGTGGCGGCCGCCGAGGCGGACCGGAGCGCCGCCGGACAGCGGGAGGCCGCCGCCACCGCCGAACTCGCGCGAATCTCCGCCGCCGCCAAAGCGCTTCCGCGTCCGACCGCGGTGACCACGGCGCTGCGCGCGGTGTCCGAGGCCGCGGGCGTGCTGCGGTCGCGTGCGGAGGCCGCCGCCCACGCCGAGCGCGAACTCGACCAGGCGGTCGCGGACGTGTCCGCCGCGGAGAAGAAACTGCGCGCCGCCGCCACCGCACACCGCACACCGCGCACGGCGCGCGAGATCGACGCCCTCGCCGCCGCCATCCGGCACTTCGAGAACACCGGCACGGGATTGTTGCGGTTGCGCGGCGACCACGAGCGGGAACGAGAGCGCGAACGCGAAGCCGACGACCGCTTGACCGAAGCCACCGACCTGGCCGAGGCGTTCGCGGAAGAGGCCGAGGCCGCGCGCACCGGATACCAGGAGCAATTGCGCAAACTGGAGACCCTGCGCGATGCCCTCGGCGCAGGCACGGCCGACATCGACCGCGAATTGGAGCAGGCCCGGCAGCGGATCGAGGCGACCAAGGTCGAGCAGAAGGCCGCGCGCAAGGCCGCCAACCAGGCCATCGAGGCGGTCGGCGACGCCGAAGCCGCCTACCGTACCGCGCACGAGTCGCTGGCCACCGCGCTGACCGAGGTGCTGGCGGAGGTGAAAGCCCTCGCGCCATACGCTCAGCCGGATCTGCTCACGCTGCTCGGCGCCCCCGCCGACGGCCGCTGGCCCAGCAGCGACGCCGCGTGGTCGACGCCCGAGCAACTGCTGTACCGGATCGCGACGGCGGGGCCGGAGGCATCACCGCGGGTGCTGCCGGACGAAGTCGCCGCGCTGTTCGACAGCCTCTCGGCGGCCACGGCAGCGGTGCGCGTGAGCGAGGCGACGCGCAAGTCCACCCGCACGGCGGTGACCGGGGCGTTGCAGGAGTTCGACGCGGCGTTGGCCGGCTCGGGCCGCGATTACCGGTTGCAATGGGACGCCGCCGACGGCCTCACCGTCGTCCAGGTGCACGACGAACACGGGGCTTCCGCGCTGGCCGACTTCGCCGCCCGCGTCGACGCCGCCCGGCGGGATCAGGAACTGCTGCTCACCGACGCCGAGCGCCGCATCCTGGAGGATGCCCTGTTGACCGGCCTGGCCCAGCAGATCCACGAACGCACCAGCGACGCGCGCGATCTCATCGCCAGGATGGGCGCGGAGATGAAGCAGCGGCGGATGTCCTCGGGCAACACCATCGGCGTGCACTGGGTGCTGGCCGACAGCCTGTCCGACGCGGCGCGGGCAATGTGCAAGCTGCTCGACCGGGACGCGTCGGCGCTGACCGCGGAGGATCTCGCGGCGATCCGGGCGCACTTCGCCTCCGAGATCAGGGCGGCGCGGGCGGCGCACCCGGAACGCTCCTACCCCGAGATCCTGGCCGCGACCCTGGATTATCGCACCTGGCGGGTGTTCTCGTTCACTTTGATCTCCGCCGACGGCAGCGAGGACAAGCTCACCGTGGCCAGGCACAGCGCGCTGTCGGGCGGCGAGCAGTCGGTGTCGCTGCACCTGCCGCTGTTCGCCGCGGCGCACGTCATGCTCGATTCCGCCGACCCGCAGGCCCCGCGCCTACTGGCCCTGGACGAGGCGTTCGCGGGCGTCGACGACAACGGCCGCAGCGAATTGCTCGGACTGAGTGTGCAATTCGACCTCGATCTGTTCATGACCGGCTACGACCTGTGGATCACCTATCCGCACGTCCCGGCGTGCGCACACTATGACTTGGCGCACTCGGCGGCCGAGAACACCGTCAGCGCGACACTGCTGGTGTGGGACAGCGGCGACCTGCTCGCCGAACACGACGGAACGGATCTCACCGCCGCGCTCGGCTCCCCCGATCGGCGCAGGCTTCCCACCACGATCGAGGGCGGGCTGGAACTCACGCCGGTGAGCTGATCGCCTCCGGGCCGGGTTGATCGACGGCTCGGTCCGGGAGGTCGCAGCAGGCCGCGTCGAGCAGGGAACGACTACGGGCGGGATCTGCTCATCGACGGCAGTCTGCCCACCGCCGTTCCCGACCCGGCGGTCCAGCGCGCCGCAGCAGCGGCAGTCAGCGTGCGCGGCTGGTTCCCACGCCGGTCAGCTCGCGTACGGGATGGGCGATTCGCAGCGCCGCCAATGGTTTTCGAAGTGGTCGTATTCTGCCGAACCGACCCGATCACCGCACGCTGGCGTCGGGCAGCATGGGCGGGCACGGTGTGCCCGGCGCGGTCTGCAGCTCGAAATGCCAGTACTCGTTCTCGAACGAGCGGCAGAGCCCCCATCGGTAGCCGTTCGCCTCGAGCCACCGCGCGCCCTGTTGCGGACCGACATCGACGGCGTCTCCGGACACGTGGGTGGACTCCTCCGGCGGCAGGACCCAGCGGCGCGCGTTGTCCGGCCCGTAGGTCGCCACACCGTCCTCCCACAGCGCCTGCTGCTCGGCGGGCGTCCGGTACCCGGACGTGATGGACAGCGGCACCCCCTGCGCGTGCGCCTCGCGTTCGGCCAAGGTGTAGGCCAGCGCCAGCTTGGGATCGAGCCCTTCGGTCCCCGTCGCCGAGCCCACCGACTCGCGCTGCTCGATGGCGACTGCCATGTCGGCCTGCGCTTCCCCCGCCGAAAAACCGACCGCGACCAGCGCCGGAAGCACTGCCACCGATAGTCCCGCCGCCACCCGACTCCGCCCAGCATTCCCGAACACCATGCGCCGATGCTATCGCTTGCGATCACCTATGCCGGATATGCCCCGATCGCAACGCGCTCCCGCGCTAACGGCGCAGGACTTTCGCGGTGACCGGCGCACGGCAGGAGGCAGGTCGCCGCCGCACCGGAGCCGGCTCGGCAGCCCGGGCGGTGCGGGAGCTTCACGCGGATGCGGTGATCGTGTCCTTCGCGAGCTCGCGGTAGTACTCGCTCGACGCCATCAGCTCGTCATGGGTTCCGATCGCTTCCACACGTCCGCCGGCGAGCACCACGACACTGTCCACGTCCCGAATCGTCGAATACCGGTGGGCGGCCACGAGAACGGTGCAACGTCCGCGCAGTTCGCGCAACGTCCGCAAGACAGCCGCCTCGCTGATCGGGTCCAGGTTCGACGTCGGTTCGTCCAGCAGAAGCAGGTCGGGCTCGGTCAGCAACGCGCGCGCGATCGCCAAACGCTGCCGCTCGCCGCCCGACAGGGACTGTCCGTGCTCGCCGACCTGCGCGTCCATGCCGCCGTCGAGCCGGGCGAGGACATCCTCGAAACCAGCGAGCTCGACCGCGCGCTCGACCTGCCGCTGGGTGGCGTGCGGATGAGCGTAGGTGAGGTTCTCCCGCACCGAACCGTGCAGGATCGGAGCGCCTTGCTCGACGAAGGCGATACGACGCCGATAGGGAGGCAGATGGAGGCGAGACACGTCGTGACCATCGAGGAGGATCACACCACCATCGGGCTCATAGAAACGCTCGATCAGGGACAACACCGTGCTTTTACCACTGCCGGATCGACCGACCAACGCGACTTGTTCGCCACCCGGCACCGTGAAAGACACTTCGTCGAGCGCTCGGCGTGACGACTCATAGGAAAAGGTGAGCGTACGGAGTTCTACCGTGGCCGGTCTGCGCCGCCCATCGTGCACCACCGCCTGCCCCTTCCCGAGACCGGTCAGCGTGGCGCGACCCTCGGTACCGGTGTCGTCTTCGATGTCGACCCGAAGCGCTTCGGCGACGCGCTGGAACGCACCCATCCCTTTCTGTATCGATCCCAGCAGCGAGATGGCGCCGGCGAGCGGTGTGGCCAGAAATGTGGCGTACAGCAAGAACCCGACCAGTTCACCGACTTCCATCCGATCGCCTGCCACGCGAATACCACCGATCAGCAGCAGAGCGAGGAACGACCCATTGACCGCCGCCGAACTCGCCGGGCGGATGATCGCCTCCATGCGCGCGGCGCGGACACCGCTGTGCAACGCCTCGGCCGCCTTCGCGGTGAGGCGAGCCGCTTCCCGGTCCTCAGCCGAATTCGCGCGCACCGTTCGCAGTGAACTCAGGGCTCGTTCGGTGTCGGCGGCGAGTTCTCCGACACCGGTCTGCGCGCTCTCCGAGGCGGTTCTGATCCCCGCCAGAGCAGCCGCCACCAGCAATCCTGCCGTGGCGATGGTGACCAGGGTCACCACGGTCATGAACGGACTGAGCCAGACCATGGCCGCCAACGCCGTGATCGCCGAGACCACCGCTATTCCCAACTGCACCACGCTCGTCACCGCGTGCTCGCGCATCGCCGAGGTATCGGCGCCCAGTCTGGATGTCAGATCCCCGATCCGCATACGGTCCAGTGCCGGCATTCGCACCCGCAGCAAGCGCTCGACGACACGCGCACGCAGATCGAATACCACTCGTTCGCTGGTGCGCGATACGAGAAAGTCGCCGCAGGTCTCGAACAGCGCCTGTGCGACGAACACCACGATGAGCAATGCCACGAGCCCGGCTATCGCGTGCCGACCGGCTACCGCGTCGATGATCCGCATGGTCACCCAAGGCTGCACGAGGCCCGCGCCGGTACCCGCCAACAGCAGCACGGCACCGGCACCGACTTCCCTTGCGTGCCGCCGCAGTAGAGCGACCAGATCGCGATACCGAACTCGGTCTTCGCGCCGCAATTCCGACACTTCACCCCCCTGTGTCCGACCGATGAAGCAGATATCGATCTACTGCCATAGTCGTACGGTTCAGGGTAGGCGAACAAGTTCATTCCGGCTTCGAACGGTGCGTGGGCGGACAAAACGTCCGCTTCCGCCTCGGCGTGTTGTGAGACACAAGATCGACTTCAGCCGGGGCATCCAACTAGCGCACTACTCCACATGCAGCGCACTGCACGTGTGGACAACAGTCAGCGAATTCCACAGAAAACTCCACAACTTGGGATAATGTCCATCTGCTATGTCCGTTATGCGGCCAATTGTCCTCTTGCGGCAAACATTTCGCCCATCCTGGAACGAGTGATGTCCACAATCTGTGGATGTGTTGTGGATCACTACGGCATCAACCTGCTACCAATCGCGAATTGGCCGCCGATAAGCGACTTTTGGGTGATTTGTGCCCTGTCGTGGACAACCGGAGGGATGAGATCGAGCCTCCGCGAGAAACTTTCGCGAGGCGATGTGTCCCTTTCGGCCGGTATGTCAGGCATACCCGGACCAAGGCATCAGCACGGATATATTCCGCGAATCCCCGCGATCCGGGCGCGGCGAACCATTTCGAGCCTTAGACACACCGCGGGCGGCCGTGGCTCGCGCCGCCAGCCGCCCGTGAATCGGGTGAATCATCCACAGATGTCGGGAATTTCACATTCCCTCCCCAGTCATGTGAAGATCGGCCGCATCAGACGATACGGACCGGCCACACTCCCGGCGGGCCGCCCAGCGCGCTCGGACGCGACGGCGGCGCGGTCATCCGCACACCTGCCCGGCGAATCGACTCCGCCGCTTCCCTGTTGCGCGCGATCCGCTCCAGGATCTCGCCGCCGTGCGCGCGGGCATACGCGAGCGCCAGCCTGATCTTGCTCGCGTGCAGGTCCGATTCGGCGCTGAGCACGGCGATCCGGCGTTCCAGCGGTCCGTCCAATTCGCGCAGGCGCGCAACGACTTCCCAAACCTCCGGACCGGCCGTCAGCGCGGCGCGCCGGTCGTGCAGCGGGCCGCGGAAAACGATTCCGGGGTGGTCGAGCTGGTCGACGCCTTCGTGGATCAGCCGATCGAGCAGTGTGGTACAGCTGGTTCCCTCACGGGCAGCGCGATCGGCCAACCGGGAGGCGGCCGACTCGGTGATACACAACGCCGTCGGTACTGGCCTGGACGTGCTCATAGCTCTCCTCGACCTGCATCGGTGCGGAAATCGACGAAGTTCTTCGCTAAGCGTGCTCGCTGCGACCGCACCACCGCCCCGGTGATCGGGGTGACATCGTCGTGTCCGGGCCTGCCGAGGCAGGCCCGGAGAACGACTCAGACGCGCTCTTTGGAGCGGGTGCGCACGCGCAGCGCGATCGGCTTCTGCGTTTCGGCGAAGAAGTCGTTGCCCTTGTCGTCGACGACGATGAACGCCGGGAAGTCCTCGACCTCGATCTTCCAGACGGCTTCCATGCCCAGTTCGGGGTATTCGAGCACCTCGACCGACTTGATGCAGTCCAGCGCCAGCCGCGCCGCGGGCCCGCCGATCGAACCGAGATAGAAGCCGCCGTGTTCCTTGCACGCCTTGGTGACCTGCGCGGAACGGTTGCCCTTGGCGAGCATGACGAACGAGCCGCCCGCCGCCTGGAACTGGTCGACGTAGGAGTCCATCCGGCCCGCGGTGGTCGGGCCGAACGAGCCGGACGCGTAACCCTCCGGCGTCTTGGCCGGGCCCGCGTAGTAGACGGCCATGTCGCGCAGATAGTCCGGCATCGGCTCGCCCGCGTCGAGCCGCTCCTTGATCTTGGCGTGCGCGATGTCCCGGGCGACGACCAGCGGACCGGTCAGCGAAAGCCTGGTCTTCACCGGATATTTGGACAATTCGGCACGGATCTCGTCCATCGGCCGGTTCAGGTCCACGCGCACCACGTCGCCACCGAGGATCGCGTCGGTCTGCTCGGGCAGGTACTGCGCGGGCTCGCGCTCGAGCTGCTCCAGGAACACACCCTCGGCGGTGATCTTGGCCAGCGCCTGCCGGTCGGCCGAGCAGGACACCGCGATGGCGACCGGGCAGCTGGCGCCGTGCCGGGGCAGGCGCACGACCCGCACGTCGTGGCAGAAGTACTTGCCGCCGAACTGGGCGCCGATACCGAAGGACTGGGTCAGCTTGAAGACCTCTTCCTCCAGTTCCAGATCACGGAAGGCGTGCGCCGACAGCGAGCCCTCGGTGGGCAGGTTGTCGAGGTAGTGCGCGGAGGCGTATTTCGCCGTTTTCAAAGCGAACTCGGCGCTGGTGCCGCCGATCACGACAGCGAGGTGGTACGGCGGGCAAGCCGCGGTGCCGAGCGAGCGGATCTTCTCGTCGAGGAACTCCAGCATCCGCGCGGGGTTCAGGACGGCTTTGGTCTCCTGGTACAGGAACGACTTGTTCGCCGACCCGCCGCCCTTGGCCATGAACAGGAACTTGTAGGCGGGGTTCGCCGGATCGCCCGCGGTGGAGTACAGCTCGATCTGCGCGGGCAGGTTCGAACCGGTGTTCTTCTCCTCCCACATGGTGATCGGCGCCAGCTGCGAGTACCGCAGATTCAACTTGGTGTAGGCGTCGAACACGCCCCTGCTGATCCATTCCGCGTCGTCGGCGCCGGTCAGCACGCCCTCGGACTTCTTGCCCATCACGATCGCGGTGCCGGTGTCCTGGCACATCGGCAGGACGCCGCCCGCGGAGATGTTGACGTTCTTGAGCAGATCCAGCGCGACGAAGCGGTCGTTGCCGCTGGACTCGGGGTCGTCGATGATCTTGCGCAACTGGCCCAGATGCGCCGGACGCAGGAAGTGACTGATGTCGTGCATCGCCGTTTCGGTGAGCAGCCGCAGCGCCTCCGGGGCGACCTGCAAGAAGGTGCGCCCGTTGTGCTCGAACGTGCTGACGCCCTCCGTCGTGAGCAACCGGTAGGGGGTATCGTCCGCGCCGATGGGCAGCAGGTCTGAATAACGGAACTCCGGCGCGGTCACCAGTCGCACTCCTTCGAACGGGCCCGAACACCGCGAACGGCCGGGCTGGTCACGAGCACAGCGAGCCTAGTCACCGCCGCGCACGCCCCTGCTGGTTAGGCAACCCTATCTCGGACAGTTGGCCAGCAAAGGTTGCACGTTCAACCCCGGTGATGCTACCTCTCATCTCTGAGAAAGCGTTCGGGCGGCCGAGTCCGGCCGCGCGCGGACCGTTCCGCGCCGCACATCGCGACACGGAACGATCTTGGGACAAATCGGAGTTTGGAGCGCTGTCGTGACCGATCCCCAATGGCTCGATGACGTCGAGATGCGCGCCTGGCTGGGCTTCGTGCGCACCCGCGACCTCATCGCCGCGGCGGTCGGGCGGGATTCCACCAAGGAGTCCAACCTCACCTACGTCGAATACTCGGTGCTGGCCTATCTGGCCGAGTCGCCGGACCACCGGCTCACCTTCGCCGATCTGGCGGCCAAGCTCGAGTGGTCGCAGAGCAGGCTCTCCCACCAGATCACCCGGATGGAGAAACGGGAGCTGGTCGTCCGTGAGCCGATCCCCGACGACGCCCGCCGCACCGCTGCCAAGCTCACCCCGTTCGGCGCCGATGTGCTCACCGACGCCGCGCCCGCGCACGTGCAGAGCGTGCGCAGGCACATGATCGACATCCTCGATCGCCAGCAGCTCGCCGCCCTGGCCGACATCTACGACACCTTGCTCGCGCACCACCGTCGGGCGGCGGCCGAGAACTGACCGCTCAGGCGGGCGTGGCCGCGTGGTCCGCCGGACCGCTTGCCGCGGAGCGGTTTTCGGGCAGCCCGAGCGCTCGCTCGAACCCGGCGGGCACCACCACGTCCGAGCGGTCCAGATCGCCGACGCTCGTCTTGCGCAGACCCAGCAGCGCGGAATCGATGCCGCCGCGCAGGATGTCCAGCACGTTCTCCACGCCGGCCTGCCCGTTCGCGGCCAGCCCCCAGAGATAGGCGCGACCGATCATGACCGCCCGCGCGCCCAGCGCCACGGCCTTCACCACGTCGCTGCCGCGCCGGATGCCGCCGTCGAGCAGCACCTCGATCTGCGCGCCCACCGCGTCCGCCAGCACCGGCAGCGCGCGGATCGCGGCGGGGGTGCCGTCGAGATTGTTGCCGCCGTGGTTGGACACCGAGATCGCCGCCACACCCGCGTCGACCGCACGCAGCGCGTCGTCCACCCGCATGACGCCCTTGAGCAGCACCGGGCCTTCCCACTGCTCGCAGACCCAGCGCACATCGGCCCAGTCCGGCGCGGGCGTGCCCATCCATTCGCCGTAGGCGCCGAAGAAACCCGGCGCGGGCGCGTCGCCGATGGCCATGTTGGGCGCGGTGAGATCCGGAATGCTGCCCGACCGCGCATAGGTCGCCAGCCACCGGGGACGCGCCAGGGTCTGCGGCGCGAACTTCAGCATCGTGCGCAGGTCCAGCTTCTCCGGGATGACCGGGCTGCCCCAGTCCCGCCCGTGCGAGAACGACCAGTCCAGCGTCAGGATCAACCCGACCGCGCCGGCCCGCTTTGCCCGGTCCATCCGCTGCTGGATCGCGTCCTTGCCGCCACACCAGTACAACTGGAAGAAGGTCGTCGGGTTGGCCGCGATCACTTCTTCGATCGGCTTGCTGGCGAACGAACTCAGGCCCATGGCGATGCCGCGCGCCGCGGCCGCCCTGGCGACGGCGACCTCACCGTCGGGATGCACCGCCTGCACACCGGTCGGCGAGATCAGCACCGGCATCGAAAGCTGTTGCCCCAGTACGGTCGTGGACTGGTCGCGCGCGCCGATCGGCCCGGCCACGTGCGGCGCGAAACCCAGTTCGGTGAACGCCCGCTGATTGTCCTCGATGGTCTGGCCGCGCTCGGAGCCTGCGATCAACGCGCCGTACACCGATTTCGGCAGGCGCTTCTTCGCCCGCCGCTGCGCTTCGGCGACGGTCTCGAACCACGGGTTCATGTTGCGGTCCTTTCCGGGGAGTTCTCCGGCCACCAGTGCCGGGTTCGGTCGAGCAGGTCGGTGCTCAGGTGATCGAGCAGTGCCGCGCCCTCGGCGGCGGTCGCGCCCGCCGGGTCGCCGAGCACGCCGTTGGCGCTGACCGCGCGCACTCCGCCGCTACGCAGCAGCGGCAGCAGTTCGGCCAGCGGGCGGGTGTCCCCGGCCGCGGCGCGGTCGGCGTGCACTCGCTCGGGCGCGAGGGCCAGTTGCAGCGCCGTCTCCGAGCGGCCCGCGTGCGGGTCGCCGTCGAAGCGCGGCAGGTACACGCGCACGTCACGCGATTCGGCGCGCAGCAGATCCTCGGCCCGGCGCAGCGGTTCGATGTTGCCGCCGTGCCAGTTGACCAGCAGGATCCGCTCGAAGGCTTCGGTCGCCGAGCGACACAGCTCGACCACCAGCAGTTCCAGCGCCGCCTGCCCGATCGACAGCGTGCCGGGAAAGCCCGCGTGCTCGCCGCTGGCGCCGTACGGGATCGCCGGTGCGGCGAGCACGTCCGCGCGCGCCGCGGCCAGCCGGGCGCACAATGCCGCGGCGATGTCGGTGTCGGTGGACAGCGGCAGATGCGGGCCGTGTTGCTCGGTCGCGCCGACCGCGACGGCAAGGATCGCACCCGCGGTGGCGCGCACGCCCGCCTCGGGCCAGGTGAGATCCGCCAACATGCGGCGAGATTATCGTCAGTCACTGACAAAATCAAGGGCCGTGGCGGCCGAGCACAATCGAACAATGCTGGAGAACCGGGCCAGGCGCGGCCGCCCACGCGGCACCACCAAACGCGAACTCGAACTGATCGCGATGCGACTGTTCAGCGAACAGGGCTTCGACGAGACCACCGTCGAGCAGATCGCCGTCGCCGCCGGCATCAGCGGACGCACTTTCTTCCGGTACTTCCCCACCAAGGCGGAGGTGCTCTGGTCGCAGTTCGATGATGAGGTCGCCGCACTGCGCGCCGCGTTCGCGACGGTGCCTGACGATGTTCCGATGATGACCGCGGTGCGCCGAGTCGTGGTCGAAGCCAACAAGTATCGCGCCGAGGACGTTCCGGAACTGCGCACCCGGATGCAGTTGGTCGCGAACATCCCCGCGCTGGCCGCCACCGCGGGCGCGCACTACGACGCCTGGGAGCGCGCCGTAAGCGCGTTCGCTGCGAGCCGGCTCGGCGAACCCGAGGACGGGCTCATCCCGCTCGCCGTCGGCCGGACCACGCTGGCGGCGGCGCGCGCCGCGTTCGACGCCTGGCTGACCCGCGCGGACGCGGACCTCACGGTGTATTTGGACGAGGCGCTCGCAGCGCTGGAACGCGGATTCGCTACGGTGCGGTGAGGCACTCCCGCACTCGAACATCAGGCGAACAACCGGCAGGTTTCGTCGGCGACTCGGGTGGGGTATGACTAGGCTCGGAATCGGCACGCGCCGAATGCACACAGATCCCGACTGAACCGTCGAAAGGGGCAGGAGTCCATGTCCGAGGTGTCCATGAGCCTTTCGGCGGATTCCCTGACCGCGGGACCGATCGATCAATTGCTCCCGCAACTCGTCGAGCACCTGCGCCAGAACCGCACCGCGCTGCGTGAAGAGTGGGCCCGCCGCATCGCCGACGCCCAACTGCTCACCGCCATGACCCCGGAGGAGATCTTCTCCGAGGCGACCTCGATCTACGACGGCTACGTCGACGTGCTCGAGACCGGTAGCGTCGAAGCGCTGCAGGCGTACGCGCGGGACCTGTCCGAACGCATCATCCCGAGAGGCGTCGAGACCGACGAGGTCATCGGCATCGTGCTTCTGCTGCGCGACGTGCTCGCACGCAGCCTTTTCGAGAAGTACCAGTCGGACTTCGAACTCCTCAACAAGGTGCTCGACGCCTACGAACCGGCCGCCAACCGAATCGCCAACACCGTGACCGTGTCCTTCGTCCAGGAGCGCGAGCGCGTCATCCGGCAGCAGCAGGAAGCCATTCGCGAGTTGTCCACGCCGGTGCTGCAGGTGCGCGAACAGCTGTTGATCCTGCCCATCATCGGCGTGCTGGACAGTCAGCGCGCCCGCCAGCTCACCGAGCAGTTGCTGCGCGCCATCCGGGCCAACCGCGCGAAGGTCGTCGTCATCGACATCACCGGTGTCCCCCAGATCGACTCCACCGTGGCCAACCATCTGGTGCAGACCGTCGACGCGTCCGGCCTGATGGGCGCGAACGTGATCATCACCGGGTTGTCCTCGGAGATCGCGCTCACCCTGGTCACCATCGGCCTGGATCTGTCGAAGATGAACGCGGTCGGCGACCTGCAGGGCGGTATCGAAGAAGCGGAACGGCTGCTGGGCTACGAGGTTTCCCGCGTGACCGAACGGGTCACCGAACGCGACGGCCGCTGATCGGGCGCGCCACATGCCGGTTCCGATTCTCAAACAAGGGACGTATCTCATCGCGTCGGTGCAGTCGGCGCTGACGGACGCCGATACCGAGCGCCTGCAGGACGACCTGATGAAACAGGTCAGCAAATACCGGGCACACGGCATCATCGTCGATGTCACCGCGATCGACGTGATGGATTCGTTCGCCGCGAGATCGTTGCGTACCATCGCGCACATGACGCAGCTGCGCGGCGCCGAAACGGTGATCGTCGGTCTGCAACCGGAAGTCGCGTTCGCCATGGTGCAGCTCGGTCTCACCTTCGAGGACATGCACACCGCCCTCGATCTGGAAGAGGGACTCGCCTGGTTGGACCGCAAGATCCCAGCCCGTCGCCAGCGAGACGGTCGTGACAGTGGCCGCTGAGAACGTGGTGATCGCGGTCAGGGTGTCCGGAGACATCGTGACCGCACGTCAAGCCGGACGCGAACTGGCAGCGAAACTCGGATTCACCCTCACCGACCGCACGATGATCTCCACGGCGATCTCCGAGATCGCCCGCAACATCACCAGTTACGCGGGCAGCGGCGAGATCCGTCTGCTCGTCGACGACCGGGAGGGCCGTCAGGCCCTGGTGGTGCAGGCCGAGGACCAGGGGCCCGGCATCATCGACATCGCCAGAGCATTGGAGGACGGCTACTCCACCGGACGCGGGCTCGGGCTCGGTCTGCCCGGCGCCCGGCGGTTGATGGACCGGCTGACCGTGGATTCCGCGCCGGGTCGCGGCACGCTGGTGGAGATGTGGAAGTGGGTACCGAACGGTGCATGAGGACGGGTTCATCGGCCGGATCGAGTGGGCGGTGGCCGGACGCGCACTGCCGGGTCAACAGGTCTCCGGTGACCGCGGTGTCGTCCTCGACGCCGGTGGCGGTACCGTCCTCTTCGCGGTCCTCGACGGGCTCGGACACGGCGCCGCCGCGGCGGACGCGGCCGATCGCGCCGCACGGGTGCTGTCGGAGAACCGCGCCGAACCGCTGGACGTGCTGATGGTGTTGTGCCATCGGGCGATGGCCGACACCCGGGGGGCGGCGATCTCGCTGGCCCTGTTCGACGAGGGCGACACGGTGCGCTGGCTCGGCGTCGGCAATGTCGAATCGCAGGTGCTCACCGCGGGTCCGGCGGGCAGCCTGAAGGTGCACGCCACCGTCCTGCTGACCGCGGGCATCGTCGGCTATCGCCTTCCGGCCAACCTCCAGCCGCAGTCGGTCGCGGTCCGTCCCGGTGACCTGCTGTTGATGTCCACCGACGGTATCGTCACCGAATCCGCCTCGGCCATCGATCTTTCCAAGTCCACCGCCGACATCACCGCCGACATGCTCGCCCGGCACGCCAAGGACACCGACGACGCGCTGGTGCTCGCGGCGCGGCACCGCGGTGCGGGGGGGACGGCCAAATGAGCGCCCTGCTGGCCGACTTCCTGGACGACTATGGCGATGCGCTACGGCGGCACATGGATTCGCCGACCCAGGCCGGTCTCGCCGAGGGCTACGAGCTGGGCAGGCGGGCCCTGGTCGAAGGCATCAGCCTGCTCGACCTCACGGAGAACCACTTCCGCGTGGTCCAGGAAGCGGAGGAACAGCGACAGAAGGACGCGGCCACCGAGGGCCGCGAACTCGCGGCACGCCTACCGGAAACCGCGCTGGAATTCCTGTTGCAGACCCTGGTTCCGCTGGACATCGCGACCCGCGGCTATCTGGACGGCACCCGCCGCTACGAGCAGCAGCGCACCCGCGCCGACGATCTGGCCGGACGCGACGCGTTCCGCACGGCGCTGGTGGAATCGCTGCAGGACGGCTTCTTCGTCGCCGACGCGCAGGGCACCATCATCGAGGTCAACACCGCCTTCGGCGCCTTGACCGGCTACGGCGCCGCGGGCATCCCCTATCCGCTGCCGCATCCGTGGTCGAGCCCGGACGGTCCGCGCTATCCCGACCTCGGTACCGAGGCACAGCGCTTCGTCATCCCGATCCGGCACCGCGACGGGCGCAATGTATGGCTCGCGGTGAGCACCAGCGCCCTGATCAAGCCGGAGGACAACGAGCGGATCTTCGTCGGCACGCTCCGCGACATCACCGCCGAACACGACGCGCAGGCGCGCGACCAGGCCGCGTCCCGGCTCGCCACGGCTGTCGGCGCGGCCACCAGTGTGGTCGAAGTGCTCGCCGTCGGGCTCGACGAGCTGCGCCGTACCGTGGGCGCGGAAACCGCGGTGGTGGCGGTGTGGCCCAGCCGCAACGCCGTGCCAGAGGTGTACGTCTCCGGCACGGGCGCCGACCGCACTTCGCACGACGGCGCCGCGTCCCTCGACGACGGGTCGCGCGCCCTGCTGGAGCGGGCCAGACGCAGGCCGCCACGCAGCCTGCTGGCCATTCCGGATGGAGCCGAGAGCTCCGAGGGCATCGTCGCTCCGCTCGGCGAGACCGGCGACGCGGCGGTGTGGTTGCGCTTCGCCGCACCCCGGGCGATCAGTGCCGCGGACTGGACGCTGTTCTCCCTGTTGATCGGTCATCTCAGTCTCGCCGTGCAGCGGGCGCGCAACTTCGACCAGGCCCGCGCCACCTCGCTGACCCTCCAGCGCGCCATGCTCGGCCCGATCGATCTGCCGCCGCGTTTCTCGGTGCACTACGAGCCGGCGCTGCCGCCGCTGGAGATCGGCGGCGACTGGTACGACGTGGTGCCGCTGCGCGACGGCACCATCGGCGTCGTGGTCGGCGACTGCGTCGGTCGTGGCTTGTCCGCCGCGGTCGTGATGGGACAGCTGCGAACCGCCGCCCGTGCGCTGCTGCTGCGCGGCGCGGGACCTGCGCAGCTGCTCGCCGAACTCGACACCGTCGCCGCTCGCATCCCCGGCGCCATGTGCACCACCGTCTGCGCCGCCGTGCTGGACCCGGTGCGCGGTCTGGTCCGCTACAGCAGCGCCGGTCACATGCCACCGATCCTCGCGGACGTCGCCAGGACCGGCAGGCTGCTGGAAGGCGGGCGCTCGGTGCCGCTGGCGACCTTCGATCCGCCGCGCAGGCCGGAGGCCACCACGGCGCTCACACCCGGTTCGACCCTGGTGCTGTTCACCGACGGTTTGGTCGAACAGCGCGGCGTCGACATCGACGAGGGGTTCGCCAAGATCGCCGCGGTCCTCGCCGACACCTCGGGACGGCTGCCGCGCGAAGTGGCCGACGCGGTGCTGTCGCGCCTGCGGCCGTCCGCGGGGTACGACGACGACGTCGCCATGGTGGTCTACCGCCAGCCGCCCGCGCCGCTGCGGCTGGACGTGCCCGCGCGCGCGGACGAGCTCGCGGCCCTGCGGCGCACGCTGAAGGGCTGGCTGGCCGCCGCGGCGGTGCCGCACGACCTGGCCGCCGACCTGGTCGCGGCGGCCAACGAGGCGTGTAGCAACAGCATCGAGCACGCCTACCGCAACGACGACACCGGCCGGGTGCGGATGTCGGCCACCTGCGACATCGACACCGTCGTCATCGTGGTCGCCGACGCGGGCGGCTGGAAGCCACGGGCATCCGATCCGGGGTATCGCGGCCGCGGTATCGACATGATGCGCGCCCTGACCGAGGAACTCGACATCGACCATTCGGAATCGGGGACGACCGTGCGGATGTCGGTGACGCTGCCCGCGATCACCTTCCCGGTGGCCAATCCGTTGCGCGGGACGAACCGGCGCGTTCCCGGCTGAGGACCCGCCTTGCGCTGAGCGCAGCGGCGGGCCGAACTCCGTAGATCCGGTATTGCATGCCCCGATACGGGTTACCGGATTCCGCCCATTCGCTGACGATCATGCAGAACGCGCCGTCGAACCTGCTGTCCGGGTGGACATAACAACCATAGAGGCGCGGCACGATATCGGGACCGCCCGGCGCCCAGAAAGATCCTTTCACCGGGCGGTAGGTCCAGGCTGTGCGCCAGTTGTCGGTGATCCTCCTGGCCACCTTGACGAAGGCACCGTAGGCCCCGGCGTCGAATCCCGACATCACCCAATTCCCTTGGATCCGCCGCAATCCGATCTCGCCCAGTTTCGTGTCGTCGGCCAGGATGCCGAAACGCGGATCGCCGCCCGGATCCCGGCCCCAGCCCCAATCCTGTCCGTTCCAGCCCCATCCTTGCCAGGCCGCCGGGTCGATGAGCGCGGCATGGCTCTCGCGTACTCGCCACAACAGCATGTTCTTGTTCCTGGCCAGTCCGCCGGTGGAGATGACGTAGACGTAGCCGTCGCCACCGCGTTCCCACGAGATCATCGTGCGTTTACCGCCGTAGGCGCTGGTCGACCACCGCACGGCGGTATCGGTCCAGCTCTCGCCGTTGTCGTCGGAATACCGGATCTCGCACCACCGCTCGTTCGCCAGTCCCTGGGTGACCATCACCCACAGATAGATCCGGCTGCCGATGGTGATGGCGTCGCAGGGCAGAACCGTGGAGTACTGGGGATTGTCGTGCGGGTAGTCCCATAGTTGCCGGGCATCCCGCGCCGCCGATCGGAATTCGATCGGTGCGGACATGTCGTGGGTGCCGCTGCGCAACAGCATCGGGGAACGCCAATTCGGCCCTCCCACCGCGGGTTCGGCGCCGGAGAACGTGTCACCGAGCAGGTACCCGATCTCACCGCTCGGCATGCGGAAGGGGATGAACAGATCCGACCCTCCGATGTCGGCCATCGGCAGCGGGTTCAGGTTTGCGATCTTGGGCATCGCCGGATCCTGTCGATTCTCGGAGCGTCGCTGATGGATCGGCTCGTAGGGATCACCGCGAGTGTGCACGGGCTGTACACCAGTATCGGCTGCCGATGGCTGCGACGTTGCTGATTCGGGCGGATGAGGGCACGCGAGAATGCGGAAACCGACTGTGCAGGTTGTATTCCGGCAGCTCGATGCGGTGACAGGCCGCGCTATAGCGGTGGCTTAGGCCGCTTTTCGGGTGCCGCTTCGGATGTGCACGGTGTTCGCCGACGGCTGGGAACGCGCGGGATCAGCTGGTGCCGATCGAACGACCCGACGGTGTCGATTCCATCGGGCCGCGGATCCCCGATGACGTGCGGGCGTGCCGTCGCCGCGGTGCGATTCCGCGCCGGTGCGACACCCTCGGCGCGTAGACCGGCCATCACCGCTCCGGACGCCGTGTTTGGGCGGCCGTACAGCGGGTAAATCGCGCACTGCCATACCGGGCCAGCACACCCACGGATCGGACGGAAGGTATGTCCGAAAGAGACACTCCCGACGAAGAACATCCCGCCCCCGATGCCGCGGACAGCGGACACAGCGGCGACATCGCACAACCCCACGGCACCGACGAATCCGGTCCGATCGTCGCCGCCGAGGCCGAAGCCGCCCGTGCGCGCAGTGCGGAGTTCCCCCTGGGCCGACCCGGGCGTCCCTTCGATCGGCGCTCGCCGTTCATGATCGGGATGACCGGAGCCGCCGGCGTCGCGGTGACCTACGCCGCCATTCGCACCGTGCTCGCGGCGGGCCAGACGCTGATCCTGATCGTGGTGGCGTTGTTCCTGGCCGTCGGGATGGAGCCGTTGGTGTCCCGGCTGGTACGGCCCCGGTTCCCGCGCTGGGCCGCGGTGACGACGGTCTACCTGGTCGGGCTCGGCCTGTTCGCCGGATTCCTCGCCGCGGCGATACCACCGCTGGTCACGCAGGGTGAGGCACTCGCGCACAACGCGCCCGATTACGTCACTCACCTCGCCGACCGCTATCCCTACATCGGCAGCCTCGACCAGCGATTCCACCTGCAAGACCGGCTGCGGCGAACACTCGAATCGGACTCCTCCGGCTTGACCACCGGGGTGCTGGACGCCGGGCGCGCGGTGTTCTCGATCGTCAGCAGCACGGTCGTCATCGCGGTGCTGACCGCCTACTTCATGGCGAACTTCACCCGCGTGCGCGCTTCGGTCTACCGGCTCTTCCCCCACTCGCGCCGCTCCCGCGCCATTCTGATCGGCGACGAGATCTTCGCCAAGGTCGGCGGCTACATCCTGGGCAACCTGGTCATCTCGCTGATCACCGCCGTCCTGACCGGCATCTGGCTGCTCATCTTCGACGTGCCGTACCCACTGCTGCTGGCGGTGCTGGTAGCTGTGCTCGACCTGATCCCGATCGTCGGTTCGACGCTCGCCGGGGTGATCGTCGCGCTGGTCGCGTTGACCGTCTCCCTGCCGGTCGCGGTGGCGACCGTCGCGTTCTTCATCGCGTTGCGCCTGTTCGAGGACTACGTTCTGGTGCCACGCATCATCGGCCGCGCGGTGCACGTACCCGCGCTCGTGACCGTGGTGGCGGTGCTGCTCGGTGGCGCGTTGCTCGGGATCATCGGGGCGTTGCTGGCCATCCCCGTCGCCGCGGCCGTCCTGTTGATCATGCGCGAGACCGTCCTGCCCTCACTCGACGAGCGATGAGCGAGACCGGGTGGCGGCCACATTCCCGGTACCTCGGTATCACCGTGTCCGGCGCAGCATGCGGATGACGGCGCTGTCGATGACCGCCCGCTCCGCGTCGGGGGATCCGGCCCGCTTCGCGCGCCGCAGCGCCGCGGCGACAGTCGTACCGTTCTCGAAGGCGGTCACCACCCGTGGATCGACATAGGACGCCTGGGCGACGGCGGGGGTATTGCCGAGTGCGGCTGCGACCTCGTCCATGACGTCCCGGACCGCACGCTTGCGCGCACGGAGGTTCGACGGCCGTTCCATCGAACCGAGCGCGGCCGCGGCCAGGACGGTCGCCTGCCAGGTGCGCAGGTCTTTGACGCTGCACTCGCAGGCGGCGAGTTCTTGGAAGCGCGCGTTGATGTCGTCGGCGCGCAGTTCGCCGTAGCGGTCGCCGTCCCGATACACCAAGAGCCGATCGGATTCCGTCCTGCCGCGCTGCAGTGATCGAACGGCTTTGGCCAGCAATGGGTCTCGGACGCTCACTCGTCGCCGCATACCGCCCTTGGCGCGATAGTCGAAGAGCATCTGCTCCCCCGACACCCGGACCTGCTCGCGCAGCAATGTCGCGACTCCCCTGGTGCCGTGCTCCTCGGCGTACTCCTCGCCCCCGACCCGGAACACTCCGCGATCCACCAGATCGATGGCCACCGCTTCCACCCGCCGCCGGGCCGAGCCGCGCAGGGCGAGATCCTCCCGGACCTGCGCGCGGACCTCCGGCAAGCGGCCCGCCAAGGCCAGGACCCGGTCGAACTTCTCCTCGTCTCGCTCCTTGCGCCACTGCTCGTGGTACAGGTACTGGCGGCGGCCCGCGGCATCGACGCCGACGGCTTGGATGTGACCGTTCTCGTGCGCGCAGATCCACACCTTTCGCCAGGCCGGCGGAATCGCCAACCCGCGGACGCGCTCCAGTGTCGCGTCGTCCCGCACCGGTTCGCCGTGCACGGTGCGATAGCCGAACCCGCGTCCACGCCGGACGCGTCGGAGTCCGCCGTCGTACGGTCGGCTACGACGCAATCGCATGCTCACATCACATAGCTGCCCTGTCCTGGACGGGCGAAACAGTTCGAGGCGCCGGGACCCGGCAGGACGACCCGGCGCGGCACGTGTTCGGTGATCCAGCCGGAGAGTTACGGGGCCGACGGGACGAAGGGCTGGTTGACGGTGGTGAAGTACTGCACCAGAGCGGCGACGGCGATCGGCGCGGTGACGAAGAGCTGACCGGCGAGTGTGCCCAGAGCCCCCACGGCCAGGATTCCGCCCAGACAGCCGACGGCGGCGGCCGGGATGAACGGGCCGAACATGCCGACGATCGTCGCGGCCGCGACGGTCGCTCCCGCGATGCCGCCGAGCACGCAGCCGACCAGGCCGCCACCGAGGCCACCGGCGACGGTGCCGATCGCGGCGCCCGTCGCGATGGTGTCCTTCAGCCGGGTGAATGCCGCGACCTCCCGCTCATACGGCGTGCGCCAACGCGCCGAGTCCTCGAACGGCAGGGCGACCGGGCGGTACGCCGCGTGCTCGAGGTCGAACAACGGTGTGAGCGTGGCGGTCCGGCCGCCGATGTCGGCCGCGATCGGGAAAACGAAGTCGTCGACACGGAATTCCAGCGGCGTGCCCGCGAGCACGGTGCCGTCGTTCGCCGCGATCGCGAACACTCCGTTCTCGGCCTGCAGCGAGCCGGAGTCGATCCGGACGACCACGCTCTCGGCGGAAGCGGTCGCGGTGTAGTTCACGGCTTGCCCACCGGCTTCCGGTGGTGCGGCGCCTACGTTTCCGGCCGGAACGCAGGCAATCGCGACAGCGAGCGTCGATATCGTGGCGATCTTGCGCACAACCATGTCCGTCAGTCCTGCCGCACCGTGCCCAGCACGGCCCCGCAGTTCGCGTCGACGGCGGCCGCCGCGAGCAGCCCGCGCCGACCGGGAAGTACGCGGCGAATAGCGACTTTCATAGGAAAACCTCCTGCGGGAATAGGGATCTCGAAGACGAAGATCACCTTCGCAAGCGAAGGCTTAAGACAGCCTGAAGTCGCCTGAAAACCGGTTCAGGCAAGCGTTTCTCTGTCATTGTCGGGCCGACGGCGTTAAGGTCGGTGACGGGTCGGGGTTTCCGGGGGTTTTCGCATTCGTTTCCGTCGGTCAGTCCCGACGCTGCCCGCGTCGGCTGTGCCCGCTGCTCAGCTGTCGCCGAGGCGCGAGGGTGGGTGCGCTCGATCCCCTCCGAATGCACCCACCTTCCCCGAGCACATGCTCGCCGCTGCCAGTTGATCGAACCGGTGCACCAACGCCCGGTCACAAAGGTTCATTCGGCCACGAACTCCGCCTCGCGCTCCACCGCCTCGATGGTCCGGCGCGGCACCTGGATCGGACCGGGCGTGTAGGTGACAGCTCGCAGCGCGCCGGTGTAGCGGAAAGTGCCGCGGCGTTCGCGCAGTTCCCACGCCACCGGACCGCGAGCGTCGACGCCGACGGAAATCCCGGTCCACGGTGACATACCGACCAGCTGGACTCGATCCACCAGCCGCGCGACCTGGACGCCATCGAGCTCGATGACGAAATCCCACCGCAGCCGGGGCCGCACCGTGGCGCGCACGGTGATGTGCCGCGTTCCTTCCGCGAGGGTGCGCGTGGTGACGCTGTCGTAGCGGCCGTAGCTGTTGACACCGAACGTCACCCGGCCGTTCTCGAGGTAGAGCACATAGCCGCCCAGCGGGTCGCCGTGCGCGACGAGAACCCCTTCGTCGCCGGACGCGTACCCGGCGAGTTCCGCCTCGATGACGAAGTCCCGATAGGCGATCAGTCGCTGCGAGCGATACCGCTCCAGAGTCGGGGTGCCCGGCAGCAGCCGGACAGGCGCGGAGAATCGATCCTCCTCCGGCCGCCGCCGTGCCAGATCCTGGCGCGTGAGCAAGGGGAACACGGTATTCGCCCAGGCGGATTCGTCCCATGCGGCGGCCAGTTCCGCGACCTTCTCCGGGAACCGCTCGGAAAGATCGTGCAGCTCCGTCGGATCGGCGCGAACGTCGAACAGCTGCCATCTCGGCTCATCGATATCGGTCCCGGGCTCGTACAGCGACAGCAGTTTCCATCCGTCGCGATAGAAGCCGCGATTGCCGACCATCTCCGAGTACTGCTCGGTGTGCTCGGACACCGCATGGGGGTCACGCAGCGTCCGCACGGCCGAGACGCCGTCGAACTCCTTGGCGGGCAGCCCGTTGCGTACGCCCGGCCGCCGCAATCCGGCCAGTTCCAGCAAGGTCGGCGCGAGATCGGTGACGTAGGTGTACTCGTGCCGGATGCCGTTGTCGCCCGCGCCGCGCGGCAGCCCCTTGGGCCAGGAGATCACGAACGGCACGCGTACGCCGCCCGCGAAGGTCTGGCCCTTGTAGAAGCGGAACGGCGTATTGGACGCCTGGCCCCACCCGCGCGGATAGTGGACACCCAGCTTCGCGGTGCCGATCAGCTCCTCGTCGTGCGGGACGTCGCCGATCCAGTCCGGATCGGTGATGTGGGCGAACTCCGCGAAGTAGGTGCGGGTGCCTTCCGGCCCGCCCTCGGCGGTGCCGCCGTTGTCCGAGGTGAACACCACGATGGTGTTGTCGAGCTCGCCGAGTTGTTCGAGCGTGTCGACGAGGCGCCCCAGGCTCTGGTCGATGCTGTCGACCATGCCCGCGTACACCTCCATGTACCGCGCGAATCGCCGCTGCTGCGCGGGAGTCAGCGAATCCCACTCCGCCGCTTCGTAACCCGGCTCGGTGTTGCGGGGCTTCTGCTGCGTGCCCGCGGGAAAGAGGCCCTGGGCGAGTTGGGCGGCGAACCGGCTCCTGCGCAGATCGTCCCACCCCTTCGCGTAGCGGCCGCGGTATTTGGCCAGGTCCGCGGGCTTGGCCTGCAACGGTCCGTGCATGGCGACGTGCGCGAAGTACAAGAAGAACGGCTTGGTGGCGTCGTGCGCGCGCAGATCCTTGATGTAGGCGATGGCCTTGTCGGTCAGATCGTCGGTGAGGTAGTACCCCTCCGGGTACTCCTCGATGTCGACGACCGAGGAGTCCGACACCAGCTGGTTCGGGTAGTAGAAGGAGTTGAGGCCCTCGAGCGAGCCATAGTAGCGGTCGAAGCCGCGCTGGGTCGGCCAGGAATCCCGGTGCGCGGCCGGGTTCATCGTGGCGTCGCGCACCAGGTGCCATTTGCCGACGGCGTAGGTGGCGTAACCGTTGCCGCGCAGGATCTCCGGCAGTGTCAGCACGTCGTCCGCCAGTTCCAGGCGCAGCCCCGGATATCCGGGATCGGCGTTGGCGACGAAGCCGAAGCCGGCGCGGTGGGCGTTGACGCCGGTCAGCAGCGACGCGCGCGACGGCGAGCACAGCGGAGTGGTGTGGTAGTTGGTCAGCCGGAGGCCGTCGGCGGCCAGGCGGTCCAGCGTCGGCGTCTCGATCTCGGAGCCGAACGGGCCGATGTCGCTGTACCCCATGTCGTCGATCAGCACCACGACGATGTTGGGAGCGCCCTCGGGAGCGGTGGGCGGATAGCTCCACTCCGGTGTCGAATCTGCCGTGGTGCGGCCGACGGAGCCGCCGAAGTCGTCATAGCCGCGAGCATGGGGTGGAACAGGCATTCGTGCAGTCAAAGCCACCTTCGCCCGGGTCACCACTCTTTCGCGCATCGTGCGCCGAACGGATGACCCGGTGGTCCGCGGTTGCTAACTTCGCTGTCGGCCCTGGGCCACGTCGAGCGACGGGCGCACCTCACCGCTCCGGTGCAAGGCTTGCACCAAGTCTGCGACGTCCGCCGCATCCGGTGTGTAACCGGGGAAGTAGCAGCACACCTCTTCGATCCCGGCACCGAAGCGGGCCCTGATCTGCGCCGCGCACTCTTCCGGTGTGCCTGCCACCCCGATCGTGCGCACCATCTCGTCGGTGACCGCCGCCCGCATCTCGGCGAAATCACCCGTCTTGGACAGCGCGTTGAGCCTGGGGTGCAGCGCCGCCCATCCCTCGACTTCGAGGACCGGACGATACGCGGGCGTGGACCCGTAGAACGCGATCAGCGAGCCCACGCCGCCCATCGCAGCGGTCAGAGCTTCCTCGGTGCGCCCGAGCGCGACCATGACTTGAGCGATCACCGGGAATCCGTCCGCGGTCCGCCCGGCCCGGCGCAGGCCCTCGGCGACGGCGGGCAGTGTGCGCTCGGTGAAATGGCGCCCGCTGTTGAACGGCATCACCAGCAGTCCGTCGGCGACCTCCGCGGCCTTGCGCGTCATCACCGGTCCGAGCGCGCCCATCAGCACCGGAGGCGGACCGAACGGGTTCGGCCCGGGATCGAAGGTGGGCGGCATCAGCGTGTGCGTGTAGTACTTGCCGCGAAAGTTCAACGGGCCCCGCCCTTCCCACGCGGCGAGGATCGCTTTCACCGCCGCCACGCTCTCCGCGGTGCGCTCCGCGGGCGCGCCCCAACTGCTGCCGTAGCGCTTCTCGATATGGGCGCGGATCTGCGAGCCCAACCCGAGCCGGAACCGTCCCTCGCTGTAGAGCCGCAGATCGTAGGCCGCGTGGGCCAGATGCATCGGGCTACGCGGCCCGGCGATCGCCACGTTCGTCATCAGTTCCAGGGATGTCACTCCGGCTGCGACGACGAGGGGAAAGAACACGTCGTGCGGGCCCTCGAAGGTGAACAGGCCGTCGGCCCCGGTCTCGGCCAGCGCTCGCGCGTCGGCCGCGACGTGCGGTGGCGCTCCGGTGACCTGCACATGAACCTTCACGCCGACCTCCGCCGGTGCCGGTGCGTCACGCTTTCCGCGACACGACGACCCCATCGTATGGACAGTGCTCTGTGCACATGTCCAGTTCGAGCGAACCGCTCTCGGATCGGCTTCGCGCGATGTCACCGCCGGACCGCGGAACTCCCGAGGGGTGAGGTCACGTACCGAGCAGCGAGTTCTCGCTCACGGTGACGACGACCACGATGTCGCCGTAGGGCGCCGCGCCCATGGCCAGTCTGTGGCCCAGACGCGCCAGACCGAGCCATCGTCCGTATTTGGTCTGCATACCGGTCCGCACCTGGTGGAACAGTGGCCCGGTACGAAGCAATTCGGCCGTGCCCTGATGCTGCCGCGACCCGAGAGCCGGCGCACCTCGCCAGTCCGCGGCCTGCACGATGACCCGAGGTTCGCGGGCCAGATGCCGAGCCTCGCTGGAATGCGACGAGATACAGAAGGCCAGACGCCCGTGGTCGACCGGTAACACGAGATGCGGCACGGTGTTCCAACGCCCCGTGGCCTCCGGCCGTGGGTACGTCACGCGCACTGTGCTCGCATCCCACCACAGCATCCCCGGATGCCATTCGCTGGGACGATTCGGGACGGCGAGAACGCGATGCGCCGCCGGGAGCCGGTTGTACCGCCGCGGGGTGTAGCCGCGGAGTCTGCTGCGGAGCGAGGAGCCGCCGTGCACTGGATAAGTCATCGCGTGGAACCTCCGGGACAGGGGCGAGTTCAGGGGGTACCGATCCGAATCTCCGTACTGCGATCGGCGCTGTGGCGCCGTGAAGAAGTACCACCGGGCGCATCCAGGTGCAACGACCTGTCCGTGTCGCCGCGCAATGGAGAGCGAATCGTCATGCGCCGCGCCCGGCCGAGAAAGTGTTATGGCCGTCCGGCTGGGACCGATGCGCGCGAACCGCGTTCACGGCGGCGAACAGCAATCCGATACCGATCAGAACGCAACCCCGCAACCACACGACCCCGTCGATCCGGGTGAACAGGAACAGACAGGAGGCCAGTCCCAGCCAAGGCACGACGCGCGGCACGCGAAAATGCTCGGCCACGTCGGGCTCCCGCCGCAGGATCAGCGCCGACGCATTGACCGCCGCGAAAACGACCAGCAGCAACAACACCAATGTCTCGGCGAGGGAGGCCACCTCGCCGGTCAGTGCGAGCGACAACGACGCCGCCGCGGTCACGGCGATCGCCACCCACGGCGTCCGGCGGCCCGGCAGAATCCGGCCCAGCGCGCGCGGAAGCAGCTCCTCGCGAGCCATGCCGTAGGCCAGCCGCGAGGACATGATGCCGGTCAGCAGCGCCCCGTTCGCGACGGCCACCAGGGCGACCACGGCGAACAACTCGTCTGGGACGCCACCGGCCAGGCGCACCACCTCCAGCAGCGGACCGCTCGAATTCGCCAGCCGATCGGTGGGCACCGCCGCGCCGGCCACGAAGCCGATCAGCAGGTACACGCCACCGGCGGTAAGCAGCGCCCCGAACAGCGCGCGCGGATAGGACCTGCGCGGCTCGGCGACTTCCTCCGCCAGATTCACCGAGGTCTCGAACCCGACGAAAGAGTAGAAGGCCAGCACCGCGCCCGCCAGGGTCGCGCCGACGACGCCGTGCTGTTCGGTCCCCACCTCGGCGAGCCGGGCCGGTTCGGCGTCTCCCCGAACGATCACCCACGCGCCGAGCCCGATGACCACGACGAGCCCGCCGAGTTCGACCACGGTCGCGGCCACGTTGGCGCCGAGCGACTCCTTGATGCCATAGATGTTGAGCAGCGCCAACGCGCCGATGAACACCACCACGACCAGCGCGGTCGGCAATGTGACCAAGGCGCGGAGGTAGTCCGCGGCGAACGCCCTGCTCAGCGCGGCCACCGACACCACACCGGCCGCGAGCATGCAGAAGCCGACGAGCGATCCCGCGGCCGGCCCGAGCGCACGGCCCGCGTAGTGGGCCGAGCCGCCCGCCTGGGGATACTTCGTCGCCAACTCGGCATAGGAACCGGCAGTGAGGCAGGACATACCGAGGGCCACCAGAAGCGGTAACCAGATCGCACCACCGGACTCCCGCGCGATGTTGCCGACCAGCACGTAGACGCCCGCGCCCAGGATGTCACCGAGAATGAAGAAGTACAGCAGAGGCGTGCTCACCGCCCGTCGCAGAGTATCCACCACAGGGCGGCGGATACCCGCGTCATCGACGCCGAAGCTCGCGCCGTGTCACGCCGGCGTCGCCGCGATCATCCGGGTGGGGGCCGCCTGCACGGCGCCGTGATAGAAGTGCCTGCCCAGACCGACCGTGAACACGAGGATTCCGTACACCGAGTGCTCCACCGACGCGGTGAACAGCGACCGGGTCCGCGAGTACCGCGAGGCGAAGATCCAGCCACCGACGCCGCTGGCGGCGACCGAGAACCAGCTGCCGAAGACGATGTGCACGAAGCCGAACGCGGCCGCGCTCGCGATCACCAACCCCGCGCCTTCCCCGAAGACGGGCGCGTACCGGTGGAACAGGAACGATCGGAAGATCAATTCCTGCGGGTACACGCTCAGCACGGGATACAGCACCATCACCGCGAGCCATATCCCGGGATTCCGCCGGGGCAGATCGAACAGATCCTCCCGCCGCACCACCGCGACCGCCGCGGTGAGCGCCACCGCGCTCGCTGCCGCGCCCGCCGCCATCGACCGCGCCTGGGCGCGCAGTGCCTCGCTGCGCCAGAACGCGGCGCGATCGAAATCGGAGGAACGCCGCAGATAGACCGCCGCGCCCGCGGCCAGCGCGAGCAGTGCGGGAATCGGCGACTTGCCGCGCGACACCGCGTTGTAGACGGTCGCTCCGCCGAAGAACAGTGTCGCGTACTCGGCGCCCAGGTACACCCGACGCCGCAGTCTGATCCGCACGGCCCCAGCATAATTCCGCAGCGACAATCGCGCCGATCACATTCGGACGATTGGGTACCGACATCCTCAGCGGGACAACCACCCTGCGAACCACCGGGACAGCAGCGGCATGATCACCCACACCATCGCGGCCACCGCGACCGGCACGATACCGGCCAGCCGGAGCGGCGACGGCAGATGGTCCACTTCCCGCTCCTTGCTTCGCCGCTCGCGCCCCGCGTTCTCTCCGAGCAGACGGAGCAGACCACGCCACTGTGACATTCGCGAATGCCTCGCACAGTGTGCCTGCTGCCGGAGCCACGACGCGCATGGTCGGTCTTCCCGCACCAGGGCACGATGGTCGCGCAGGCGCTTCCACAGCTGTGACGCCCGGCCGCCCGCGGATGCGTCGCGGCGTCGTGAGGCGGTTCACGCCTGCGCGGTACACACGCATACCCATTACGCGGCGGGGAATGCCGGACCAGTGAACGACAATGCGCCATCGGGGGCCGTGCCCACGGTCCCCGTCTCCAAAAGAACGGGAAGTTTCCAATTCTGGTTCGCCGATCAACGCTGGGAGTGGTCGGAGGAGGTCGCGGCCCTGCACGGGTACGCACCGGGTGAGGTGACACCGACGACGGAACTGGTCCTGGCGCACAAGCATCCGGACGACCGAGCGGAGGTCGCCGACACTTTGGCGACGGCGGTGCGGACCGGGCTGCCGTTCAGCGGCCGCCACCGCATCGTCGATACCATGGGAGTGACGCACCACGTGCTGGTCGTCGGCGATCAGATGCGTGACGCCACCGGTGCGGTGGTCGGCACGGCGGGGTACTACATCGATGTCACCGACACCGTCGACGAGGAGCGCCAGGAGATCATCGACGCCACGCTGCCGGAGATGGTCGCCGCCCGCGAAGTGATCGAGCAGGCGAAGGGCGCCTTGATGCTGGTGTACGGGATTTCGGCCGATCAGGCATTCCGTGTGCTCACCTGGCGATCACAAGAGACGAATACGAAACTGCGTGTTCTGGCCGAGGAACTCGTGGCCGCGCTGAGCGATTTCGGCGGTGCGGATGTGCAGACCCGCACGCGCTTCGACCACGTGCTGCTCACCGCGGACGGGCGTCGTGTGCAGGGCTGCCCTTGACCCGATGTCGTCGGGGTCTCGACTCCCCCGTCGTGTCAGTGGTTGTCCGGACGGCCGTGGTCGATCTCGGCCATGTGCGCTTCGGCCCACGCGCGTAGCGCCGCCAGCGGAACTTCCAGCGACAGACCGAGTTCGGTGAGCCGGTAGTACACGCGCGGCGGCACGGTGGGTTCCACGCGCCGTGCGACCAGGCCGTCCCCGGTCAGATTCCGGAGTGTCACGGAGAGCATCTTCTGCGAGACACCGGGCATGCGGCGCTGGAGTTCGGCGAAGCGAATCTCGCCGGGCGCGGCCTCGGCGAGCAGTTTCACCACCATGGAGACCCATTTCGTGCCGATGCGGTCGAGCAGCCGCCGGGTCGGACAGGCGGGATCGAACAGGTCACCGGCGGCTTCGACGTGCTTACGCCGGGGATCGGTAGTCACCTCGGGCTCACCACCTGATTCGAAGGTGCGGTCTTGGCAGCGCCGCTCAGCTTACCTACGGTCACCTGATAACCAATAGTGACCAGGAGTAGGTGATGACCACCTTGTCTTCCGAGATCTCGTTGCGCCGCATCGCGACCAATGGCATCGAGGTGAATGTCGCGATCGCCGGACGTGGGCCCGCGGTCCTGTTGTTGCACGGGTTCCCGCACACCTGGCAGCTGTGGTCCGAGGTGATCGGGCCGCTCGCGCGAGGGCACCGAGTGATCGCACCGGACCTGCGCGGCCTCGGGGCGAGCACGCGCGCGGCCGACGGCTACGACGCGGGGAATCTGGCCGTCGACGCCGCAGGACTGCTGGACGCGCTCGGCGAGCCGACCGCGGCGGTGGTCGGAATCGACGCGGGCACGCCACCCGCCTTTCTGCTGGCCATGCGGCACCAGCACCGGGTGCGGCGACTGGTGCTGATGGAATCGCTGCTGGGCACGCTGCCCGGCGCCGAGGATTTCCTGTCCGCCGGGCCGCCCTGGTGGTTCGGGTTCCATGCGGTGCCGGGCCTCGCGGAGAAGGTCGTCGCCGGAAACGAGGCGGCGTATATCGACTGGTTTCTGGACGCGGGCACTTTGGGCCACGGTGTCCCCGGGCCGATTCGGGACGCCTTCGTCGAGGCCTACGGCAACCCGGAGGCGCTGCGATGCGCGTTCTCCTACTACCGTGCGATGCCGGCCAGCGCCCGGCAGATACACGACGCGGCGGCCACCGTACGGCTCACGGTGCCGACCATGGCCGTCGGCGCACACCCGGTGGGTGACGCGCTGGCCCGGCAATTGGCTCCCATCACCGATGTGCTGATCCACCATGAGATTCCGGGTTGCGGGCACATCATCCCGCTGCACGCACCGACGGAACTGGTGTCGCTGCTCAGCGATTTTCTTGCCGCCGACCGCGGGGCCGCACTACGGCCGGATTGACGGGAAAGCGCGGACAAACCAACCGAGCCCCGAACCGGTATACATCGGGTCGGGGCTCGCTCGGGGGTATTCGCGCCTATCCACCGATCGCTCGGTAGTTTGACAAGACGAATGTACCGGGCTGTACGCGAAATCACCAAACCCGGGTTCCGCGGGGGCGGAATGGTTCAACGAGCAACTTGTTCGGACTCATATGAGGTTCTTCTGCTTGCGGATTCGCCGACGCAGATCGACCATCAGCGCGTGCGATCCGCCGTGCCGCACGAAGCGCGGAATGAAGCGGTTGACAAAGGAAACGAATACGAACAGGTTCTCGAACCTGCGCTGGTCGGCGTCGGTCCACTCGACCCGGAGCTGTTCCCGGAAAATCGGGGCCAGGAATCCGATGGTGAGGAACCGGAGCAGGTTCCGGAAAGGCAGCCGCAGGTACCAGTGGATCATGCGAAGATTCAGCAGGCTCTCGAGGTAGCCTCGGACGTAGTCGTCCAGCACGACTTGCTCGCACGCGGTGTTCCAATATTCGTCGAATTCCGCGCGGGTGGCGGGCCACATGTCCTCCGTGACCTGCAAGGTGGTGCCCAGAGTGGAGGACGAGGTGTAGAACGCCTCGGCCTGCTCGTCGTTCATTCTCCCGTGCAACAACTGGTAGGTGTCCTCGAAACCGATGTAAAGGCAGGCGGCGACCCACAGTTGGAGGTTGCGGTCGAAGGCGTTGTACTTCACGGCGGCGCCCGGGGCCGAATGCACCTGCCGGTGCGCCACATTCACCGCTTCGCGATATGCCTTGCGCTCTTCGTCGGTACCGAGGATGGCGACCGCGAGATATTGCGTGGTCGTACGCGCCCGTTTCCACGGGTGCTTCATCAGCGAGCCGGACTCCACCTTGCTTTCGGCCACGCCGTAGCCGACACCCGGCCGGGCCATCTGCATGACGACGTTGGCCGCGGCGCCGGCGAAGGACCAGAAGTCCAGAGCGTCGGTGAGTTTGATCGGCCGCTTGGTGTACGGCCGATGCGTGACGCTGATACCGATGCGGGTGCGGTCCTTCGTCAGCGACGCACTGTGTTCGCGATCGGGTTGATGAGCGACTGCGGTCATCGGGATGTCCTTCCATCTGCGTTCATACGTCGCGCGACCAGGCGAACCAGTCGCGCCGACGTCAGCCGGACACCGCCGAACACCAGCCCGGCGGCGGAGAGCACGACGAGGAACTCGAACACGGTCAACTCCGCTCCCAGCACCCGACCGACGGTCGACGGTCCGGACCCGACCGTGTCGCGCCACCCCGCGGACTCCGAAGCCGGGGCACGCCCGACTCCGGCGCGTTCCCACTTCGGTCGCTCCTCCACGAGAACATCGGCGGGCATCGGACTCTCCTGCGTTCGATGACCTGGACCGGCCACCCGTGTTTATGTTACTGATGATTCTACTCGACTCCGAGTTACTGACGCAATAAAACTAGTAACCAAGGAGACATTTACCGGGAGCATAGCGTCATATGTCGCCCTATGTTCTGAGTCTAACGTCGATCGCCCGGCCGCCGGAATGGCCGTGCCAGGTCGCTCATTTCCGCACGCCGGGCGGTTGGCTCGCCGTATCGAACAAGATGACCCGCATCAAGCGCGCCACAGCATCCTGCGGACAGCCGTGCCTGCCGTCGCCGAGGGCCCTGCCGAGGTCGACGACCAGACCGAACGCGGCGTGCACGAGAATTCGCGCTTGCGCTGCGGAGAGATCGGAGCGCACGGCGACCAGCAGCTTGCCCCACTCGGCCACCGACAGACGCTGAATGTTGCGCAACACGACTCGGTCTTCGGCCGGGACGTGCGAGAACTCCGTGTAGTAGACGAATGTCAGTTCCCGCTCGGCGAAGGAGCCCGCGACGTAGAGTTCGATCAATTCTGTCAGCGCCACGGAGGGAGTGGCCGAAGACGCGATGACGGGACCGATGGCGTCCGCCACCTGGTCGGCGGCGCGACGGAAAGCGGCGGTCAACAGGTCGCTTTTGCTGCGGTAGTAGCGGTAGACCGCGGACGCGGCGGCCAGGTCCGCCGCGGCGGCGATGTCCTCGACGCTGACATTCGGATATCCGCGCTCATGGAACAGTTCCACGGCTTTCGCCAGCAACAACTGATGTTTGAAAGGGGTCGGCGGGTCCGTCGACGGCTGCGCGACGGGGGATTCGGCGAAAGTCGGCAACACCGCGTGCACCGCCGTCCAACAGGCGGAGGCCAGCAGGACCGCGAGGGATTTCGTCGGCAGGGCGGCGTGGTGATCACCGATGCTGCTGACGATGCTGAGTATCGCCACCGCACGGACGAATTCGTCTCGCTTGCTCAACCCTGGGCGCACCGCAGCGATCAGCCGGCGAAGCGCGGTGATCGAGGTCGCGAATTGATCGGTGAGGGTCTTGCCATCTTCGTCATCCAGATAGCGGCCTTCCCAGCGCGCCAGAGTCACGGTCGGGCGATTGGTGACGGCCTGGGCGATCAAGGCATCGATGACGTATCGCAATCGAGCCTCGGCGCTCCAGCTCTCGGCCTCGGCGGGAAGTGTCACCGCGTCGACGGTGATCTGGCCCAAGCGGAGCAACTCTTCGCGGAACAGCGAATACTTGCTGGGGTAGTGGCGATACAGCGCCGCGGAGCTGATCCCGACCTTGGCCGCGATCTCCTCCATGCTGACGCCGTGATAGCCGAGGGCCCCGAACGCGGCGGCGGACGTGGCCGCGATCTGCGCCCGCCGGTTGCGCGGGCGCCTGCGCACCACCCGTTCCGAGCCGGGCTCGGCGGATTCTGTTCTCGCGCTTTTCACGGCACCGGCGTCACGGTTGCGCGGGCAATGTCAACGGCGAGTTGACCTTGTTCACCAGCCACCTGTCCCCGACCTTCTCCAAGCGCATCACCATCGACAATTGCCCCGGCGCGGGCTTGCCCTTGGTGCCGAGACTGGTGATGGTCTGGCCGATCACCACGATCGCTTCGGCGGAGTGTTCGTCACCGGCGCGAATCGCGCACTGCACGTCGCGCGTGGCCGAAGTGACCTGGCCTTCGCCGAGCACCGTACGCAGCTCCGTGCTGGTGGACTCGAATTGTTTCTTCCAGTCGCCGGTGGCGCCGTCGCTGACGGCGGCGAAGTAGGCGTCGAGATTCTTCGAGTCGTAGTTCGCCAGGACGGGCGCGTACCGGCAGGCCGCGGCGCGTGCGTCTTCCTGTGCCGCCAGCAGATTCTTGCTGTTGTGATCCTGGACGTACCAGTAACCGGCCGACGCCACCGACACACCCACGAGGATCGCGGCCGCCGAACGCAGGGCGATCGGACCGGGACGGCGGATCGGCAGACCGCGCAGCCGGCGCCACCGATCACCGGATTTCGCTGTGCCGGTTCCGGCGGGATTCGCGTCCGGCGCAGTCGTGCCCGCGGAGTCGGTGCGCACGGACTCGGCGTCCTTCTCATCCGCTTGCGTTGCGCGCGAGCCGGTTTCGGCGGGCGGATCGACGTCTTCATTCTTCATCGGAAATCTCCTAGTTGCCGGGGACCGGGCGGGACAGTTCGTCGCCACGGACACCGGGCGGCCGGGCGGCCCCGTTGTCCGGAATGCCGGGACGCGGCGCGTTCGCCGAACCACGCACCTGCAGGGCGGGATCGTTGGTGACGCAGTAGTTGTAGAGCCGGACTCGGGTGTCGGTCATCTTGTCCGTGGGCACCACGGGGATGGTGTCGTATTCGCATGTGGGGCGCGGCCAGATGTCGACCAGGGTGTAGAAGGCGTTGTCGTGGGCGGGTATGCCCAGCGCCTCCGAGCCGACCCGCAGCGCGGGGAACAGTGCCGCGATCGCCGGGGCGCGCAGCTTGGCCGCCTTGGTGATCGCGACGAAGTTCGTCACCAGGTTCGTGATGGGATCCTGGGTGCGGGACACGAAGCCGCCGAGCGTGCTGAGCTGGGCGGGCCCTTCGTCCAGGAGGTGACGTACTTCCAGATCCGCCGCGGTCAGCTGCTCGAACAGCACGCCGCCCGTGCGCGTGAGTGTCGCGAGGTCCGGTTGCGCATGCGAGGTCGTCTCCGCGATCACTTCGAGGTTTTCGATCAGCTGACGTGTCTGCGGCAGCAGGTCGGTCAGCCCGGCCATGGCGCGACTGATGCCCGACACCATGTTGCGCAACTGGTCGGGGCCTCCGGCCAGCGCCTTGTCGAGTTCGTCGACGATCACGTTCAACCGGTCCGGGTTCAATCCCCCGATGAAGCCGCTGAGATCGGTCAGCACCGACTGCACGCTCACCGGCACGGTCGTCTGGGAGCGTTCCACCAGCGCGCCGTCGGTGAGGTAGGGGCCGGTGTCGGAATCCGGGCGGAAGTCCAGGTACTGCTCGCCCGCCGCCGACAACCGGCCGACGGCGACCGTGCCGCCCACGGGAATCTCGGCAGCGGAGTCGATCTCGGCCACGGCCGCGACGCCGCTGCCCGCGACTTTCACCTCGCGGACCTTGCCGACCCTGGTGCCGCGGAAGGTGACGTCGTTGCCCGCCGACAAGCCACCGGACGACTGCAACTCCACAGTCACCGTGTAGTCGTCGCGTAGCGGATCGAACCGCAGGACTTCGGCGCCGAGATAGACCGCGCCGAGGATCAGCACCACGATCAATCCGAAGTTCGCCACCGCGACACGGCGGCGGACCAGCCATCGCCACAAGGGGGGATTCATCGCTCTCCTCCTTGCTGGGGCTGCTGAGGTTGCTGTGGCGGACTGGTGACCCGGCCGATCACCTTCTCGATCACCTGCGCCAAGCTGCCGATGAACGCGGGCACGTCGCCGATCTCGGGCAGCCTGCTGCCGCTGGGATCGGTCAAGGCCCCGACGCTGAGGTAGGACACCGTCGCGGCGACGGCCAGGGCGGGCCCGTCGAGGCTCGCCATCAGCGAGGGATAGATGGTGTGCAGGCCGTTCAACGTTCCGTCCAGGTCGTCGCCCATCTGGGTGAAACCCGCCATCAACCGCTGGATGCTGTCGAACAAGCTGACCGCCTGCGGGCCGGTCGTCTCGGTGAAATCGCCGAGCGCGGTCATCGTGGTCGAGACTTTGTCGAGCAGGTCCACGATGGACTGGTTGTTCTCCGCGAGCAGAGCCAGCAGCCCGGGGAAGGTATCCGCGGCGTCGCCCAACTCGGCCTTCCGCCTGGCCAATTCACCGGTGAGCACGTTGAGGCCGGTCAGGACGCTGTCGATGTCGCCGGTGCGCTGATTCAGCGCGGCGATGACACCGGTCAGTTCGCTGAGCAGGTGCGCGAGTTGTGGCGCGCGGCCCGCGAACATCGAATCCATCTCGGAGGTGATCTTCGCGGCCTGGTTGATGCCGCCGCCGTTGATCAACATCGAGACCGACATCATCAGCTGCTCGACGGACGCGGCCGCCGACGTGTGCTCGGTTCCGATGACGTCACCGGCGCGCAGATTCTCGCCGCCGGATGCGGCCGCGGGCAACGTCATCGCGACGAAGATGTCGCCGAGCGGCGTCGCCTGACGCAACTCCGCGGTGGTACCGCGTGGCAGCTGGATGTCCTCCCTGATCAGCATTTCCACCTCCGCGATGAAGTTGGTCGTGCTGATCGCGGTGACGACGCCGATATCGGTGCCACCGATCTTCACGTGCGCGTGATCGGGCAGATTGAGCGCGTCACGGAAGGCCGCGCGAATGGTGTAGCCGGGGGCTCCGATACCCGGTTTGGGCATCGGCAGATTCGCCACCGTCACGCCGCAGCCGGTCGCGGTGCCCATGACCACGACCAACGCCGCCGCCACCGCGGTGCGTCGAAGCGGGTTCGTTCCGGTCATTTCGAAATCCCCAGTAGTGCCGCGGTGAGGCCGAAGTCGGGCCCGAAGTCCTGGATCTTCCCAGTGCGGCAGCCATCCAGGCGCATCTGGACGCGTTCGCAGAACTGGGACACGACCTCGTTGTCGAGCAGGACCTTGTCGGTCAGCGCGTGCAGGCGCAGCGCTTGGTGCTCCCGGCTGACCGCGTTGGACAAGTTCTCGAACAGCAACGGCCCGACGTCGACGATCTCGGTGAGGCCGCGGGCGTTGGCCCGCATCTGTTCGGTGATGGTCGTGAATCGCTCCAGCGCACCGGCGAGCTGATCGGAGTTCTCGCCGACCAGCGTGGCGGTGTTGGCGACGAACTGGTCCAACTGCCGCAGCACCGCCTGCAGACCGGGCGCCTGGTCGCCCATCAGCTGCACCAGTTCGGTGAGGCGGCCGCTGAAATCACGTACCGTCTGGTCGTTCTGGGCGATGATCTGCGTGATCTCGTTGAGTTTGATGATCGTGTTCGAGATCTGGTCCTTGTTGGCGAAGGTCACCTCGAACGCCGAGGACAGCGCGTCCAGGGTCGCGCGCAGTCTGTCGCCGTTGCCGTCCAAGAGCGGGAACAGGACACGGCTGGCCATCGGACCGTTCCGGTCGTCGCCTTTGAGCGCGGCGCCGAGTTGGTCGAAATTCTGCAGGATGCGGTCGAGTTCGACCGGTGTGCGCGTCCTGGCCAGCGGGATGTGCGTCCCGTCGGTGAGCAGCGGCCCGTCCCCGCTGTACGCGGGGGCGAGTTCGACATGCCGATTGGTGATCAGCTGCGGCGACACCAAGGCGGCGATGGCATCGGCCGGGACCTTGGTTCCCTGTTCCAGGCTCATGGTGACCTGGACGTAGCTGCCCTTGGCCTCCACGGTGTCGACCCGGCCGACCGGAACGCCCAGCACCGCGACCTCGTTGCCCGCGTACAGCCCGGCGACGTTCTCGAAATCGGCGCTGATGCGGATGCGCTCGCCGAGGTACTGCCGCGGCAGCGCGGTCAGGCTGTCCGGTACGAGCGTGCAACTCGCGGTGACCAGCGCGGCCACGATCAGCACGCCGAGCTGCGCGAATCGTCGTGTTCTCATCAATTGCACCCCTGTACGGCTCGAGCGAAGCACAGCCAGTTGTCCGGGAAGAACCACGGCGCCCAGACGTCGCCGTACGGACCGTTGCCGACGGCGTTGTTGAACTGCCGCAGAGCGATCGGCATGTTCTCGTAGAGCCGGTCCAGATTGTCGCGGTTCTTGACCAATCCCTCGGACATGGTGTTCAGGTCGTGGATCAGCGGCCCGAGCTGGCCGTTGTTCTCCAGACCCATCTCCTGGAGCAATCTCGACAGGGCCGCGACGTTGTCGAGCAACTGTTTCAACAGCTCCTGTCGCTGCTGAACGGCGTCGCCGATCGCCTCGCCGCGGGTCAGCAGCAACAGCACGCTGTTCTGGTTGTCCGAGACCAGCTGAGACACCTCATCCATGCTCTTCAGCAGCGAGTCCACTTCGTCGCGGCGATCGGTCACGACCTTGGCGAGCGCGCCGATGCTGTCGAGCGCCTGGACCGCCAGCTGCGGGGAATCCCCCATCTGCTGGTCGACCAGGTCGAGCGCCTGGCGTAGCTTCTGCGGGTCGAGGCGTTCGATGCGTTCGAAGGAGTTCTTGTACTTCGGGTCCTGGATGACCTTGCTCAGGTTGTACGGCACCGACGTGTTCTCGATGCGGATGCGATTGCCCGGCAGGCCCTTTCCGTCTCCTGGCACCAGGTCCACGTGCAGGCGGCCGAGAATCGTCGACATCTTGATCGCCGCACGCGCGTCGGGGCCGAGACGGAGATCGCGACGCACTTTGAGATCGACCACGACCTTGGTGCCTTCGAGCCGGACCGCGCGCACCGCACCCACTTCGATTCCCGACACGTCCACCGTCGCGCCGGGACGCAAACCTGCGGCCTGGGCGAATTCGGCGTGAATCGTCTTGTCGCCCAACCGGGCCTGGGTCAGGACACTGGAGCCGATCAACAGAGCGGCCACCGTCGCGGCGGCGACCAGGCCGAGTCGCAGATACCGGTTCCGCAGGAATCCCGGCCACGGAATGCGCTTGCTCATCGGCACACCTCCGAATGCGAGTTGCCGCCCACCTGGGAGAACAGTCCAGGAGGCAACAGCACGCCCCACAACGACACGTCGAGGCTGCACAAATACGCGTTGCCGTAGGCGCCGTTGCTGGTGAAGCGCGCGACGCCGTTGAGTACGGCGGGCAGTTCGACCGCAGCCCGGTCCAAGGAAGCGCCGTTGAGCAGCAGCAACGCCACACCTGTGGTGGCATCGTTCTGCGCCTTCGACAAACCTGGCTTGACCTGCATGATCAGCTGGGTCAGCGAGTCGGTCGTGTGCGCGACGCGGTCCACCGACTGCTTCAGACTCTCGCCTTGCGAGTAGAGCGCCTCGACCAGCGCCCTGGCCTGGGTGAGCAGCGTCTCCAGCTCGCCGCTGCGATTGGCCAGGCCGCCGATCACGGAGCTCAGGTTGCTCAGGACCTCCCCCAGGATCTTGTCCCGCTGCCCGAAAGTGCCCGCCAGATCCGCGGCTTGGGTGATCAGGCTGCTGAGCGACACCTGGTTGCCTTGCAGGGCCTGGATCAACGTCTCGGACAGGGAATTGACCTGATCGGGTTGCAGCACGCTGAACAACGGCTCGAAGCCGGACAACAACGCGGACACGTCGAACGACGGTTCGGTTCGCTCCAGCGGAATCCGCGCGCCCGCCGCGACGACGGCGCCGGCTTCCTTGCCCGGCGCCAGGGCGATATAGCGCTGACCGATCAGATTCTGGTAGCGCACCAGTGCCTTCGTCGTGGTGGTGAGATGCTGGCGCGCATCGATCCGGAACTCCACCTCGGCGCGGTAGCCGTCGGTGAAGTCGATCTTGTCCACGCGACCGACCCGCACGCCTGCCATGCGTACGTCGTCCCCGACGCGCAGGCCGAGCACGTCGGAGAAGACCGCCGAGTAGCGCTGGGTATCCCCGGTGACCGATCGCTGCAACGTGGACCAGATGGTGACGGTGAGCGCGATCGCCAGCACCGCGAACAAGCTGAATCCCGCCAGCGCCTTGCCTGATCTCATCGGCGCGCCTCTCCCTCGTCGGCGGCGGTCACGGTGACCGATCCGCCCGCCAGCACCGGAGTCAGCAGCAGGTACTGGGCCACGGTCGGCCGCGCTCCCACGATCGCCGCCACGGCGTCGGAACCGCGCAGCGCGATGGGCCGCGCCTCGGGGCCCGGACTCTGCGGGCCGGGCTCGCCGGGTGCCACGGCGCTCGGCGAAAGGCCGGGGACGGACGGCAGACCCGGGATGAACGGGAGACCGGGAATCGCAGGCAGGCCCGGCAGCACCAGCCCCATCGCGCCCAGCGGCGCGGGCGCGACCGGCACGGGTGCGGGCCCCGCCGCGTCGAGCCACTTCGGCATCAGCTGCGGCGGGTAGTTCTGCTCCGGCGCCACCTCGGGCACCGTGGCGCCTCCGCAGCGGGGACCGTACTGGTCGCCGTAGTGCGGGCAGTCCTTCACCGTGTACTGCTGGAACGGCGTGAACGAGACATCCATCTTCCACACCATCTGTTTGGACGGACCGAAGTGGAACGTGGTCGCCAGCCGTCGCAGGGCCACGTTCAGATTCGCGGCCGTGTACGGGATGGCCTCGGGATCCTTGGCCAACCCGCCGAACAGATCGTCCAGACCGGACACGAGGAACTTGCCCGCGTCGGGGTTGCGGGCGAACAGTGCGTTGACCGAGTCGACCGTCGCGTTACCGGTGGCCAGCAAGTCGATGAGCTTCGACCGTCGTTCGGCCAGCGTGCGGGCGGTGGTCACCGACTCCGACAGCACCCCGACCAGTTCGGGAGCCGACTGGCTCAACGCGATCGATGCCCGCCCGAGATCGCCGAGGAGCGCGTCGATGCCGGGCGTCGCCCGAATTTCGGTCAGCCAGTTGTCCAGGCGCTCCACCGTCGAGCCGGGCGCACGCGCCGCGGGATCCAGGGCGGCCGCGAGAGTGGCCAGCACCCGGCCCAATTTCTCCGGTTGGATGTTCTCGAGCACGTTCCGCAGCACATTCAACGTCGTCTGCAACGCCACCGTCTCGCTGCTGGTGTCCTCCGCGATGGTGGCGCCTGCGCGCAGCGTTTCCGGTTCAGGGCCGTTGTCGACGAATTCGATCGCCGTGACGCCGAACAGGTTGTTCGGGATCACCCTGGCCGTCACGTTCACCGGAATGGTCGAGGCGACACCCGGTTTCAGATCCACGCGCGCCTGCTGCCGGGCGCCGCGGGCCACCACGTCCACCGCGGCCACCCGGCCGACGACCATGCCGCGGAATTTGACGTCCGCCCGCCCGGGCAAGCCGTCGCCGGTGCTGGTGAGCTCCACGGTCACCGGGACCTTGTCCTCGAAGTAGCCGGTGTAGCGCAGCGCGAGCAGGTACAGCAGGACCGCGACCGTCGTCAGCACCGCCAACCCGGCGAGGGTGAGCTGTCTCGCGGTCGGTCCGCGACCACTGGGGTCAAGAATCATCGTCGGCCTTACCCCGAGATCCGGAATCCGGGATCGATGCCCCAGATCGTCAGCGTGAGAAAGAGATTCGCGAACACCATCACGACGATCACCATCTTGATGGCGCGCCCGGCCGCGACCCCGACGCCTTCCGGGCCACCGGTGGCGACGTAGCCGTGGTAACACTGGATGAACGTCGAAAGCAGCACGAACACCACTACTTTGAGCAGCGAGAAGAAGACGTCCGGGCCGATCAGGAACTGGAAGAAGTAGTGATCGTAAGTGCCCGCCGCCGTGCCGCCCAAGAACAGCACCGTGATCTTGGTGGCCAGGTAGGCGGTGGCGAGACCGATGCTGTAGAGCGGGATGATGGTCAGGGTCGCGGCGATCATGCGGGTGCTGATCAGATACGGCAGCGGGCGGATGGCGATGGATTCCAGCGCGTCGATCTCCTCGGAGATGCGCATCGAGCCCAGTTGAGCGGTGAACCGGCATCCCGCCTGGATGGCGAAAGCCAAGGTCGCCAGGATCGGCGCGAGTTCGCGAGTGGTCGCGAATCCGGAGATCGCTCCGGTGAGCGGAGACATCGTCAGCAGATTCAGAGCCGTGAACGACTCCATGCCGACGATGATGCCGCCGAACGCGCACAGGATGACGACCACACCGATCGTGCCGCCGCCCACGATGAGCGAGCCGTTGCCCCAGCCGACATCGGCCGTCAGCCGGGCCACCTCACGGCGATAGTGCTTCAGGACGAACGGGATGGCGATCAGCGCCTGGAAGAACGTGATGGCCTGATGCCCCACGCGCTGATTGGCGTGCACAGGCGCCAGCGCGACTTTCCCGGCGGCATGCAGGGGCCGCAGCGCCGGAGGTGTGTAGCTGCTCGCCATGCTCACACCACCTTCGCCGGGAAGAGCGTGTTGTACAGCTGAGTGAGAATGATGTTGGTTGCGAACAACATCAGCGCCGAGCTGACCACCGCCGAATTCACCGCGTTGGCGACACCGCCAGGGCCGCCGTGCGCGTGCAAGCCGATATCACAGGCGATGACCGCGGTCAGCACCCCGAAGATCGCGGCCTTGACCAAGGCGATGATCAGATCGTTCGCCACCGCGAAGGACGCGAACGAGCTGATGAACGAGCCCGGCGTACCGGATTGGGCGTACACGTTGAACATGTACGCGGTGGCGAATCCGACGAACACGACGAATCCGCAGAGCAGGACGCTCACCAGCACCGCCGCCGCGAGCCGGGGCGCGACCAGGCGGCGTACCGGATCGACGCCCATCACCATCATCGCGTCGATCTCTTCCCGGATGGTTCGCGATCCCAGATCGGCACAGATCGCCGAACCGACCGCACCGGCGACCATCAACGCCGACACCAGCGGAGCGCCCTGGCGGATGATGCCCAATCCGGCGACCGCGCCGATGAATGTCGTTGCGCCGACTTGATTCACGAGCGCGCCGACCTGGATGGATACCACGACGGCGATCGGGATGGCAACGAATACCGTCGGCGCCGCCGACACGTTGGCCATGAAGGCGCACTGCTTGATGAATTCCCGGTACGGGAATCGTGCCCGCACCAGTGAGACGAACAGCTGGACGAAGGCTTCACGGCCCAGAGTGACCTGCCTGCCCAGTGTTTCCAGCGACCGCTGGGGGTGGCGCCGCCACAAACCCGAAGCGCTGTCGATCATCTTCCCGAGCTCGCCCGGTTCCAGTGGCGGTTGCTTGTCGGCTGGCGTTCGCAACGAGGCAGTCACCGGTAGCCGTTCCTTTCCGATTTCTCGTCCACCGCGCCGGCGGCCGCCCCTTCGATGGCGCGGAGCGGGTGAAGTGTTGCACACCTCACAGACGTCAGACAAGTTGCAAGTGATTCATTATTCCAGGCATCGTCATCCGCCGAAGCGCACGGTCCATGTCAAGGACCTCGGCAGATACCGCCCTTTTATCCTGCGCATACGTGCGACTACTGCACATAGATGACCACTTCGGAAAGCGACTCCCGATGGTAAGTAATCCTCTATTCTGCACTCGGACGACCAGAGCCGAGTCGGCGAAGCCGCTAGGCGAGGGCCTCCAGCCAACGTTGCAGCAGCACCACGAGTGCGACGAGCACCGCGCAGCCGGCCAGGAAGAGACCGAGTACGGCCACCCACAGCCCGAAGCGGAGCACGGGATTGACCTTCATCTGCCCACCGAGGATCTTGACCACGATCACGAGAACGTCGATGAGCCACACCAAAGCCATCATCAGGTCATGCACACATTCGAGAAGGTCAGCACGGGCCAGCACACGATCGATCCCAGGAACGACATCAGCAGATCGATGCCGTGCATATCGCGCAGATGACCGGTGTGCGTGAGCGTCCAGATCACCCCGGCCAGGCCGTAGGGAACGCCAATGATGATGAGAGTGCCGAGGAACTCGGAGACCTTCATCTCGTAACCGAGTATTCGGTCCAGCTTCTTGAGCATGCGTCGATGCATCCTTTCGATTCGATCCACGCCGCCGCACACGCATCGGACACCACCGGAAGAGGCGTCCGGCCGCACGCGCCAGTCAACGAGATCCGCGCCGTATGTTAGTCGATATTCTTCCATCTATGGAAGGGGTATCGAGAGATGCGGACCGGCAACTTGGATACAAGCAGGTAATAGCTCCATATGAGCAGCCTGTCGCCCGGATCATGTTGATGGACATTCTTCTGGATGTGCAACACTGCGCCCGCACCACATGCGCCACGACACGCACGTCTACGTTGGCGGCGTTCGGTTTCGACACGGCGCACATGTCGTCGATTGCGTCGACCACCGGCGCGAGCGCCTCGCCATCTGCGCCCCGCACCCCGCCACGTAAGGCCGAGGCGAGAATGGACTCCGTCGCACGGGCTTGACCTTGCCCCTGGGGCAAGGTTGGACGGTGGTCGGCATGAACAACAACGCACTGCACACCGCCGAAGCCCGGATTCGCGAGCAGATCGCCGCCTACTGCATGTCCAACGAAGTCCCCGGATTCGTCGCGGGCATCTACCGTGCGGGCGAGCAGATCGTCGTCGCCCACGGCATCGCGAACGTCGCCACCGGGGCGCCGATGCGCGCGGACACCGGGTTCCTCTTCGGCTCGGTGACCAAGGTGCTGACCACCACGCTGGTCCTCCAACAGGTCGAGCGCGGGCTGCTCGATCTGGACGCGCCGGTGGTGCGGTACCTGCCCGAGTTCGCCCTGACCGCGCCGGGCGCCGCGGAAAAGATCCTGGTTCGCCACCTCATTTCGCATACCAACGGCATCGATGCGGACTTGTTCTTCCCTGATGCGAAAGGGCGCGACTCCCTGAAAACTTATGTCGAGGGTCTCGCGCGCAATTGCGGTGTCCTGTTCGAGCCCGGCGAGCAGCTCAGCTACTCCAACGGCGGCATGATCGTCGCGGGCCGCCTGCTGGAGGTGGTGACCGGTCTGTCCTTCCCCGACCTGCTCGAGCGCGATGTCTACGCACCTGTCGGCATGACCGACTCCAGCACGTCGGCCGAACGGGCGATCCTGCGCAGCACCGCCATCGGGCACTTCCAGGACCCCGAGACCATGGCGGCCGAGCCCACCGGAATGTTCACACTGCCCGACACCTGGGGACCGGCGGGCGGCACGCCGATCGGCACCGTCGCCGACCTGCTCGCCTTCGGACGCACCCATCTCGCGGGCGGTGTGTCCCCTTCCGGAACGCGCGTCCTCTCGGCCGGGTCGACCGCACTGATGCAACAGGTCTCGCACGACATGGCCACCCCGAACGTCCCCCCGATGGGCCTGGGTTGGGTGCGGTATCCGTTCGGCGACACGATCGTCCTCGCGATGTCGGGCGCGTCACCCGGCGGCGTGTCCATTCTGTGCGTCGTGCCCGAGCACGACCTCGTGTTCACCGCCTTCGGCAACACCCCGGGGGCGATCATGCTGCACGACCAGATCCTGCGCTGGCTGCTGAGCGAACACCTCGGCGTTCGGATCCCCACCCTGATCAACGAATCGGCGCAGGACATCGATCTCACACCCTACGTGGGCACCTACCGTTCCGATCAGCTGCGCGTCGAGGTCGGCGTCGTCGACGGCCAACTCGAGGAGCGCGTGACCTACGAACCGGCGGACGCATCGCAGGAGCGGATCTTCACCGAGTTCGCCGGGGGCACGACCGCCGCCCCTCCGCAGCGGTACGTGCCGATCCGGCCCGGCCTTTTCGCGCCCGCCGGATACCCGTTCGAGACGTTCGACGGATACCTGCGACTGCTGCTCGTCTCCTTCCACGACATCCGTGACGGCCGAGCGCGTTTCCGCAACGGCGGCGGCCGACTTACCCGGCGGGCCTGACCGCTGTCGGAGCCATCCGCCACGGCGAGCGAGATCTCCGCCGTCCGAGGTGATGCGTGCGTGAACCGACGCGTTCGCCATTAGGCTGACGCCGTCGAAGGTGACCGAACGGCCGATCCCGGTGTGGCGAGGCCGTCCTCAACGGTCGGGCGCGGAAAAGCGAGGTATGCGCTATGCGGGACAGTCGGTGGCGGCGGGTGGTCGCATCCGTCGTGTGCGGAGTCGGAGTGCTGGCGGGATCGTCGGTCGGCGCGGTGGCGGACCCGGCCGGTGACACCGGTGTCGTGTGGTTGTGCAGGCCGGATCGAGCGGACGACCCCTGCCGAGGCAGCTCGGCGACCACGGTGCGGCAGGCGGGGCAACCCGATGTGCGGGAAGACCCTACGCCTGCTGAGGATTCCGGGGTGGACTGCTTCTATGTGTATCCGACGGTGTCGTTGGAGCCCACGCCCAACTCCGACACTGCGGTGACCCGAGAGGTGCGGGCGGTGGCCGAACAGCAGGCCGCCCGATTCTCCCAGGTCTGTCAGGTCTTCGCGCCGGTGTACCGGCAGCGGACCCTCACCGCGCTGGCGCGGGAACGGGCGTACTCCCCCGACGAGCGCGCCGAGATGGCGCGGATCGCGTACGAGGACGTCCTGCGCGCGTGGCGGCAGTTCCTCGCGGAGCGCGAAAGCGGAAGGCCGATCGTCCTTCTCGGGCATTCGCAGGGTGCGCGCATGCTGCGCCAACTGATCCGGGAGGAGATCGACCCGCAGCAGGCGGTGCGCGAGCGGATCCTGTCGGCGATCCTGCTGGGTGGCAATGTGGTGGTGCCGAAGAACGGTGACGTCGGCGGCGACTTCCAGCACCTTCCGCTGTGCCGCGGCGAACAGCAGACACGGTGCGTCCTGGCCTGGCAGACCTTCGGCGCGACCCCGCCCCCGGACAGCCGATTCGGCCGCAACCCGACGACCCCTGAGCCGCTGCCGCGTCCGTACGGCCCGGACTACGAGGTCGCCTGCACCAATCCGACTTCGTTGAGCGGCAACGAGTCCCGCACCGCGGCCACCGTGCTCCGCACCGGTCCCGTGCCCAGCCCACTCGCCGCCGAACTGGCGCTGCGCCACGGGCCGTCCGCCGTCGCCGCGCCGACTCCGTGGCTGGTCCCCGCCGAGAAGTATCGGCTCCAATGCGTCCGCGACGGCGACGCGACGGCGCTACTGGCGACGCCGGAACCCGGCAGCGCCGAGCTGTACGCCGTCCCGGACGCGACCTGGGGCCTGCACCTCGCGGACGTGGAGATCGCACTGGGCGATCTGGTCCGCATCGTCGCCTCCCAGATCAGCGCCGACCGCGCGGCGCACCGCTGAACGCCGGAGTCCGCGAAGCGGCCCATCTCTCCGAACCGGCCCGACCCGGTTCGGCACCCGAGACCGCGCGGCGATGCCCGACCGCGCGGCGAATCGGCCACAGGCGCGGCTATTCGGGGATGGTCGCTATCGCATCGATCTCCACCAGCGCGCCGGGGCGAGCGTGTCCTGCGGTGGAGACGACCGTGATGGCGGTGCGGTGGTCGCCCCACACTTTTCGCGCCGCCGCGTATCCCGCCTGTGCGTCGGCCCCGGCGACAAGGTAGATCGTGAGTTTGACGACGTGTTCGGGACCGGTATTCGCAGACGCCAGCACGGTCAGTACGTTGCGCATGGCCTGGATGGTCTGCGCTTCCAAGCCGTCCAGCAGTTCTCCCGTGCCGTCGGTGCCGAGCTGACCGCCGACATAGACCGTCTGGGCAGCGGGCGCGATCACGCCCTGTGTGAAGGCCGGGTTGTGATGCAGTTCTTCGGGGTCGAGGTGGGTCGTCTTCGTGATCATGGGTTTCCTGACAGCCTCGGAGTGTGTATAGAGGTCGCGGATCAGGCAGACCTCGGACAGGTGGTGGATCAGCTCACGGTGGATGTGCAGCACCAGATCGGCCATGGGCGCCTCGGGGAAAGGCTCGTTCGGGCCGATCGGGACCCGGAGTCCGGCGTCGCCGAGACCACGCACTCCGGTCAGCCAGATGTCGAGCTGGGCTTCGAGCTGGTCGAGCGCCGTGGCCGCGTCGCCCGCGTATTCCCATGTCTCGTACGCGGCCGCCGGCGCGCCGAAATGGGTCGCGTTGCGCGCGGCGAGCACGCCGACGATGACGTGACCGAGCCGCCAGGCGATCGTGGTGAACGGCGCGGGGACCGGATTCGGGAAGGCGTAGTCGATCGTGAAGTCCCCGGCCCCCGCCTGCACGGGCGCCGTCGAACTGCCGCGCGGTCGCACGCTCCAGGCGTCCGGTACCGGAGACCAGAAGTACTCGTCGTCGGTGAGACCGTGGAGCCGGTCGCGTAGCTGATCGTTCCAGTGGGCTTCCCACTGCTCGCGCAGTGTCCTGTTCCAGTCGAGTGCGTCTGCGTTCATGCCGCCCACCCTGGCACCCCTAGCGGACAGAATCGGTCCGCTATTTCTGGCAGGCTGAGCGACATGGAAGCGGCGAGCGGTACCGAGCGGGGCACGACCGAGCGGGTGCTGACCCTGCTCGGACTGCTGCAGCAACGCCAGGTCTGGACCGCGCGCGAGCTCGCGGAGCGGCTGGGCGTCACGCCGCGCACGGTACGGCGCGATGTCGAGCGCCTGCGCACGCTCGGCTATCCGGTGCACGCCTGTCACGGCGTCGGCGGCGGCTATCAGCTCGGCCGGGGACAGGAGCTGCCGCCGCTGCTGCTCGACGACGAGGAAGCGATCGTCACCGCGGTCTCGCTCCTCGGCGGCGCGGGCGCCGCGGTCGCGGGCGCCGGGGATGTCGCGCTCCGGGCGCTGGCGAAACTCGACCGGGTGCTGCCCACCCGTTTGCGGCACGAAGTGCAGGCACTCTCCGGCTCGGTGGAGTCCTTCGGCGGAGGTCACCCGCCGGTCGACCCCGACGTGCTGATGACGCTGGCCAGAGCCTGCCGCGACGAGGTCGAGGCCGGTTTCGACTATCCCGCCGGAGACCGGGTGCGCCGGCGGCGGGTCGAGCCCTACCGCTTGGTCGCCTCCGACCGGCGCTGGTACCTGCTGGCCTTCGACCTCGATCGTGCGGACTGGCGCAGCTTCCGTGTCGACCGGATGACCGAGGTGGCCGCGCGGACGTGGCGCTTCCGACCACGCGCGGCGCCCGAGGCGGCGGCCTACGTACAGGAAGGCGTGGCGAACCGGGTCTACCCACTGCGGGCCCGATTCCTCGTGCACGCCTCCGCCGACACGGTGCGCGCGCAGATTCCGGCGTCGGCGGCCGTCGTACGGCCGTGCGGCAGCGGGCGCTGCGAGGTCCGCAGCGGAGCCGACCACAGCCTGGACTTCGTGCTCATGCATGTGCTGTTGCTGGGGCACGACTTCGAGATACTCGACCCGCCCGAGCTCGCGCACCGCGCCCGCGCGCTGGCCGAGAAACTGCTGTCGGCTGGGGTGACGGCCGCACCGACGCACCGCATCGCGGATTCGTGAGCCCGTCGCGGCCCACGAGCGTCGCGAGCCTCGGATGTAGCGGTTCGCGCCCTCGCGTCCACGGCATGGACACCCGCGCATCGCTCATGTGCGTCCTACTGCCGAGCGACTACAACCGGCTCGGTACCGGAGCCGGTCGGTGTCCCGGCCTGCGCGGTTCCACCGCCCGATTCGCCGCACGTGGGCGACGCCGACCGCGGTCTGTAGGTCAGACAGGCTGCCGATGCTCCGTCCACTGCCAGGAAGACCACTATGCGCGCGGTGTCGAGCAGGCCCGTTTCCCGCGCATGGAGGTAGGCGTGTACCGGCCCCGCGGTGTAGGGATCTCCGATCGAGGCGTCGAAACCGACGACCGACCGCGACGGAATGGCGAGCGCGCCGGCCAAGCGGACGCGGAAGTCGGCGGCCTGGTCGGGCGCCAGCAGCAGCGCGTGTCCTTCGGCGAAGTGGCGGCCGTCGAGCCCTTCGGAGTCCAGACAGGCACGCACCACCTCGGCCGCCGAATCCACCCGGTCCTCCGCACCGGTACGAACGCGGATCGCGCTGCGACCGTCGGCGCCGACATCGTTCAGCGGCACCCAGGCGATGGGGCCGACCGGGCCGGTGGTGTCGCGCGTGTGCAGCCGCCCGAATCCTCCTGTGGCAGGCGAGGTTCCGAGCAACAGGGCGGCGCCGCTGGCGCTGTAGGGGAAATCGGCGACGTGGCGCTCGGTCGAGGGGTGGGTGTCGCCCGCGACGACCAACGCGTACCGAACCGTGCCGGTGGCGAGGAAGGTGTCGGCAGTCGCGATGGCGTGCAGCAGGCCGCAGGCCCCGTGCATCAGGTCGAAGGACAGAACCGGGACGCGCCCGGCCGCATACGTGAGCCCGAGGCCGATCCGCTTCTGGATGAGGGCCGACACCGCCGGCTCGGAGATATTGCTGTCCCGGAAGACGCCCCCGTTGATCAGCATCCCGATCTCGTGCAGGCCGACCTCCGAGCGCTCGACGCAGGCCAGTGCCGCGCGAGTGGCCAGTTCGAGGTAGCTGCCGGTGTCGAGGTCGCGGTTCGTCGCGGCCGAGACGATCGTCGTCGCCATGCTCATGCCGCCAAACGCGAGATGGTCGCGGCGAGATACCCGGAGACGATGCCCGATGCCGCGGGGATCATCAGAATCTTGGATCCCTTCGGAACCCTCTGTTGTGCGAGATGCTCGTGCAGGACCAGGAAGTGAGAGGTCGAAGCGGTATTGCCGTAGTCGTGCAGCACGTTGAGGGCCTGCGGCATCGGCGTGCCGAAATGCCGTTCGGTCAGATCCGAGATGTACTCGATGGCCGGCGCGCTGAATTGATGATGGATCCAGTAGTCGTATTTCTCGCTCTCCCAGGTGCGTCCGGTCTCGGCGAGGAAGTCGGCCATACGGTCGATGCCCTGCCGATACCGGGCTTCGTTCTGCATGGCGCGGTTGTCGGTGTACATCGCGATGCCGCCGGTGCGGTCGCTGGGCATTCCGATGCAGTGCTCGGCGCCGTCGGCCGCGGTCATCAGCTCGACATAGTGCAGTTCGTCCTCGTCGTCGCCCCGGTCGTCGAGCACAACCGCGACCGCGGCGTCACCGACCGTCAACGCCGCGAATTGCGGGTCGTAGGGGCGGCTGATCTCGCGCAGCGCCGTCTCGGCGATCGGCGTGATCTGCTCGCCGCTGACCACCAGGCCGTTGCGCACCGCACCGGCCTTGATCATGCGATCGAGCACCATCACTCCGGTGATCATCCCGGCGCAGGCATTGGAGACATCGAAGTGCCGAGCCGCGTTCGCGCCGATCGCATTGCCGAGCATGAGCGCGAAAGAAGGTGCGTAGCAGAAGATTCCCGCGCCGCGAGTACGCGTGATGGAGGCCGAGATGACGACGTCCAATTCGTCGGCCCGATACCCGGAATGCCACAGACAGTCCTCGATCGCGTGCAACGCCAGCTCGAAGGACGATTCGTACCGGTCCGGATCCGAGTCGTAGACACGACGATTCTTGATCCCGGTGATGCGCTCCAGGTCCAGCGACCGCGGCACGGCCAGCTCGGCGATCAGATCCTCGGTGGAGCGGACAGTCGTCGGCGTGTACGCGCCGATCGACTCGAAACGAGTACGGATCATGCTCCCCTGCCTTCCGCTTCAGTCGGCGTCGATTGTCGGGTTGCTCAGCGATAACGGTGTCGCTGGTCGTGTGTGCGCCTACCCGGTGAGTCCGACCAGAGCGGCGCTGACTTCACACAGCTGCTGCCCGAGTGCGTCGTCCTGCGCGAGACGGGACGGAGCCTTGACGCGGTTGTTCTGGAAGTAACAACCGCTGACCGCGGCGACCTCCGGGTCGGCGGCCAGGTAGGTCAGCGCTCGTCCTCCTTCCGCGGCGGAGATCATGAACAATCGCTTGGCGAGCGCCACGAAAGGTTGCCCGAACCACGGCATCGAATCCCAGATCCCGGTTGCCACCGCACCGGGGTGAAAGGCGTTGACCGTTACGCCGGTTCCCTCCAGACGCCGCGCCAGCGCCCGGGCGTACAGGACGTTCGCCAGCTTGGACCGGCTGTATGCCTTTTCTCCCGAATAACTCTCCCGGAACTCCAGATCGGCGAAATCCATGGTGGCGCCGAATTGCATGACCGACGAGGTGAACACGATGCGCGACGGGGCGCTGCGCACCATCAGATCCGTCAGCAGTTCGGTGAGCAGGAAACCACCGAGATGGTTGACGGCGAAGGTGGCCTCGATGCCGTCCACGGTCTCGCTCCTGGCCTTGTGGTAGCCACCTGCGTTGTTGGCCAGCACATCCAGCCGGTCGTAGGCGGACGAAACCTCCTTCGCCAGCTGACGGACCGACGACTGCGACGCGAAATCGCACTCCAGCGTGTCGACTCCCGCCGCCCCCGCGCCTCGGACCAGCTTCGCCGCGGCGGAGAGCTTCTCCGGACTCCGCCCCACCAACACGAGCCGATTCCCTTGCGCCGCCAGCTGCTGAGCCGACTCCAGCCCGATACCCGATGTCGCCCCCGTGATCAGGATTGTCTGCACAGCCGACCACCCTGCCACAGAAGTTTCCTCGGAGATTGCTGACACGAGCCATCCGAACCGAGATTTCCGTCGTCGCCGACCTCGGCTTCGACGAGCATGTCCGACTCACGCCGAAGTCTCAGCTCAGGCTGCGGCTGTGGCGAAGCGGCTCCTGCGGAGAACCAAATGTCCCGCGGTGGCGAGGTGAACGAGCGCGAGCGCGCTGCCGCCCGCCATCATGCCAGGAATTCCCTGCGCGGCGCCGATGGCGACGTCACCGAGCTGTACCGCGCCGGACACGGTGAGCAGCGGTAGGAGTGCCCTCTTGCGGCGGCCGGCCAGGCTGAACAGCAGCGCGGCACCCAGCGGGATCGCCCGGGCCGCGTACGCCTGGGCATACAGATCGATCCCGGGCGAGTCCGCGCCGATCGAGATCGCGGCGGTCGGATCGACCAGTGCCGCGACGCTGAAGGCCACGGCGGTGGCCGCGCCGATCGCATTGACAACCATCGCGGTTCGACTGAGCTTCTCGTCCTGCATCTTTCACTCCAAAAATCATTCAGACCGTGACTGATTTAGGTTCAGTATTATGCTCGCCATGAAGAACGTCAAGGCGGAAAAGCTGCCGGAGACCCTCAGCTTCCGGCTCGGACTGCTGGGCGCGTTCCTGACCGACCGCTTCAGCGCCGATGTGTCGGGTCTCGAGCTCAAGCCGAAGCACGCCGGGATGTTGAATGTGTTGGCGGCCAACGGACCGACATCGCAGATGGAGATGGCACAGCTACTGCGCGTCGCGCCGAGTCTGGTCGTCGCGCTGGCCGACCACCTCGAGTCCCTCGGGGCCATCGAACGGTTGCGAGACCCGAAGGATCGCCGCCGTCAGAATCTGAACCTGACCCCGCACGGCCGCGCACTACTGCGCAAATGCCTCGACGCCGCGCGGGCGATCGACGCCGAGACCACCACGGATCTCACCGCCGCCGAGCGTGCCGACCTGCATCGCATCCTCGGCACGATCGCCGATCGGCTGGGGCTGCCCAGCTGATGGCGTGCGAGCGCTGCCACCGTAGCCGTCGCCTCGGCAGGCCGATCGGCGAAACGGGGTATGGTTAGCTCTATGAACACCCAAAGGTTGCGAATCCGCCGCGATTTGTGTGTTGTGAAGTTGTTTCCTGCGCACACAGCGTGAACATTCGCGGCACCTGCTGCGTATGTCCGGTTCGAGAACACAGAACCGGGTGTGTAACCGCCTGACACTGAAAGTTGGGCGCGCTGATGCTATCCGGCCTCGTTTCCGCCATCCCCTCGACCCTGAACGCCCCCTCTCGGACACCCGGTAACCGCCCGCTCGCCGGGCCCGCCGCCAAGCCGCTCGCGTGGAACACACCGCTCCCGCTCCCGGCGCTGATCCGGCCGCAGGAACCGGCGCGTGCGCCCGCGCTGTACGACGTCCGCCCCATCGACCGGGCGGGCCGGATCATGGCCCGGCGCCTGCTCACCGCCCTGCAATGGCGGCGGGGCCAACAGTGCCGCATTCGCGTCGACGAGGGCGTGCTCGCCCTCACCGCCGACAACCAGGACGATGCCGCCCCGGCCTACGTCGACGGGCAGGCCAACCTGCGCCTGCGCGCGGCACTGCGGCGCGAGACCCGCATCGACGGCGGATATCTGCTGCTGCTCGCCGATATTCCGTCGGCGACTCTGCTGGTCTTCCCACCCGCCACCCTGACCGCACTGCTGGCTCCGTGGACCGGCCCGCTCGAGGAGGCCTTCCCAGCATGAGCACACCGCCCTCCGACGCTCAGCTGGCCGCCGCGCGAGTTCTGCTGCAAGGGCTCGGAATCGAACCCGAACAGCTACTCGGCCAACCAGGTACCACGCGAGCGATACCGACCCTGGCTGAATACGTCCCGATCGTCTACGCCGCCATGCCCGACACTCCCACCCGCAACCACTACCTCTCCTACTGGAACAAGCTCCTCGTCGACCACGCCGACCAGCGCCTGAACGAACCCACCGTCTCCCAGCTGCAGACCTTCGTGCACACGGTGCGCGAGCAACGCCAGCGGCGCAGCAACGACCGCGGCGGGGTCAGCACCGCCAACCACTGCATCCACGCCCTGCGCTGCCTCTACCAGCACGCGGTCAACGACAACTACATCACCGCCGCCGACAACCCCACCGCCAAACTCGGCAAGGCCCCGCGCCCGGCCTCCAACCGGCGCGCCCTGCCCCACGACTCGCTGGCCCAGATCTGCACCGCGGTCGCCGACGGCGGCGACGACCCCGTCTTGGACACCCTGATCGTGCGCCTGCACATCGAAACGGCCTGCCGCCGAGCAGGCATCCTCACCATGAGCGGCGACGACCTCGACCCCGTGCGCTGCCTGATCCAGGTCCGGGAGAAGGGTGGCTTCTCCCGCTGGCAGCCGATTTCCCCCACCCTGACCGAGGCTCTGATCGAACACCGCGAAACCCGAACCCCACCCACCGACCAACTGCCCGCTTTCACCCGCAACGGCCATCCCATCACCGCCGCCCGCAATCGGCGGCTGCTGCGCTACCGCAACGGCCACCCCCTCGGCATCCGCCGCTACGACGTGCTCTGGGACCGCCTCGGCCGACAACTCCCCTGGATCGCCGAGCACGGCATCTCCACCCACTGGCTCCGCCACACCACCCTGCGCTGGGTCGAACGCAACTACGGCCCCGCCGTCGCCAAGGCCTACGCCGGCCACTCCGACCGCAGCTACAACGGCAACGCCATCGATATCTACACCCGCGCCACCATCGACGAAATCGCCCACGCCCTGGCCACACTCACCGGCGAGCCACACCCCCTCGCCAGCGACCCCACCAACCAGCACCAGGGGCACGAATTCCTCCTCCCCGCGCGCGCCCGACCATCCCCACCACCAGCAACGTCGGCTGCCGACCTCCGACGACACCAGGCCGCCGCCCCGCTCGCCGTGCACACGATGTTAGGACGGGCGACGGCGATGAGCAGGCCCGTTCGCTGATCGTGGGAGTTGGGGCCCGTGTCGATGTCGGCGACCGGGCTGATCTACGCCTCCAGCGCGCTGGCGAGCAGCTCTTCTTGTTCGGCCAGCGCAGGTAGATCGAAGCCTTGCCGACGTCGGCGCACTTGGACACCGAGTTGACGGTGAACTTGCCCCAGTGTCAATGGCCAGTGAGTTCTGGCTCAGGCACAAATTTGGTGATCTTGCCGGGGGTGGTGGTCAACTGAGGAGCACGAGGCGTCGCAGGAGATCGAAGTTGGCCCGGCCAAAGCACCTGCGCTTGATCGCCTTCAATTGGCAGACCGCGCCCTCGACGGCTCCGCTGCTCCATTCGAGGGTGAGTCCGTTGCGGACTGCGTCGTAGTCCTTGAGCAGACCGGCGGCGAATCCTTGAAGTTGGAGATGTCACTGGCTTGGGCTGCAGCGATCCAGGCGTTGAGGTGCTGGCCCCGACGGTGGCGCAGCATCCCGCCGAAGTCGCTGACCAGCTGATCGACGCCGCGCAGGACCGGGCATCGGTCCAGGTTCCGGGCCAGGTCGGCTCGTTCGGCCTCGGTGCGCTGGTGTGCCGGACGGATGATCCAGCCGGTGACCTGCCGGGGTTTAGGTGTCGTGATCGGCGTGGCGGTCGGTGGCGTGGTGCCGGCTCGCCAGGTCTGCAGGAAGCGGCGAACCTGGCGTTCACCGCCCCGGTAACCGCGCTCGCGCAGCTCGCCGGTCAGGGTTGCGGCGTTGGTGCACCCTTGCTACCAGCGTTCGGCCAGGTAGGCGGTGTGTGGGTCGAGCGCGCTGCCGCGTTTGGGCGACTGGGTCAGCAACTCGTCGGCGCTGCCGGCTCGGGCGTAGCGGCGTACCGTCTTGTCGTCGAGGTTGAGCGCCCTGCGGATTGCGGTGTGCCCGATTCCCTTGTCCCACAACGCGTGAACCTCCACCCACCGTTGCCGGGTAAACTCCGCACGCCGACCGTCGACGACCACCGGCGCGGGAGCGGGCTGGGCAACAGCCTCATCGACTGGCCGATCATGCAGGAACTTGCGGTGGGCCCGCACCACCCGGTCGACAGCATCAGTGAGGTTGTAAAGCAGGTGGAAGCGGTCAGCGACCTGGATGGCGTCCGGCGCTCCCCGCCGAGCACCCTCGGCGAACCCGCTCGCCCGGTCGCGGCAGATCACGGCGGCACCGGGGTGGGCACGCAACCATTCGGCAAAGGTGTCGTTCAATCGGTCCGGCAGCAGGTCCACCGGCCGGTGAGTGCGCATGTCGACCACGATGGCGCCATAGTTCGCGCCTCTGCGGAAGGCGAAGTCATCGACGCCGAGCGCGGTCACCGGGCCGGGTTCGGGCATCGGCACTGCCCGGATCAACCGCAGCAGAGTCATCCTGGATACCGTCACCGACAAGTGGCGGGTCAACCGCTGGCCGGGGCGGCCACCCACCGCCAACGCGATCCGCTCGAGCATGCTGCGTAGCAATGGGGTCCGTCGGGCATGCGCCGTGGTCAGGCCGGGTACCTGCTCGGCGAACGTGGCGCGGGCGCAATCCGGGTTGTCGCAGTAGAACCGGCGTACCCGCAGGCAGATCAATGTCTCTGTCCCGCCGACCGCGGCATCGGACAGACACCGCTGGTAGCGACTGTGCACCCGAACCGACCAGCACGTGCCGCCCGGACACGACGCGCCCTGCGCAGTGATGTCGGCATGGATCCATAAAGCCATTCCGCGGCGGGTGACCTGCTCGATGTTCAGGTCGGCGAGATGCGGAAGCAGGACCTTCAGATCAAGATCAGCACACCCTGGTCATGATCGATTACCTCCCGCCAGGCTCCAAATCATCGGCACGCCACCAACTTTGTGCCTGAGCCCAATTCATCCGGTGAGGCGGCGCGGGCGAAGCGGCGGATCGTGCCGCGGGCCAAGCCCAGCTCGCGACCGATGCGGCGCAGGCTGTGGCCCTGCGCGAGCAGTGTGTGGACCTGGGCATAACGCTCGCGGGTTCGGACCGCGGTCCGATCGGCACGCAGATGTGGTTCGACCGGGCCGTGGGGCAGAGCCGCCGCGATTTCGCTGATGTCGGGCCGTGCTGGTGCGTCGTCGGGGTCGGGCACCGCGGTCAGGTGGCGGCGGTGGCGGGCGACGGTGCGTTCGACGGCGTCGCCGAGGTTTTTCCATAGGTGCCAGCGATCAGCGACCTGGATCGCGTGCGGTGCTGCTGTGGTCGCTGCTTCGGCGTAGACGCCGGCCCGGTCGCGGCAGATGATTTCGATGCCGGGGCGGTCTCGAAGCCAGGCGGTCAGCCTCTCGGTGCTGCGGTCGGTGAGCATGTCGATCGGTCGGCGGGTCGTCATGTCGATCAGGATCGTGCCGTAGCGGTGTCCGCGGCGCAGGGCGAAGTCGTCCACACCCACAACCCGGGGCCGTACCGGCGCTGAGGCGCACGGCGGGTTCGGCGAGAGGTCCGGGGCACGCACCTCGCGGTCCATGACAGGCTCGCTCACCCGAATCTCCCTACGGTTCAGAGGGTCCGAGTGTCAAGCAACTCCGTCAGTTTTATACATCACAAGGGAGCTGGTGCGCGGCAGATTGACTCAGAAGCCAGCGACAGAGATCGAGAAACTCCTACGGCTTGCTGAGCATGGGTTCACGGCTTGCTGAGCATGGGTTCAACGCCAACGCAGTCGCGACCGAACTGAGTCGGATCACGAGCGTCAAGTGGACGCGCTCGACGGTCGATCGCATCGTGGCTCGCGCCGAGTCGATGGGCTTCCGAATCGGATCCAGGCAGGGGGTGGGGCCCGCGGTCACCTCCGCCTGATGCGACGGCCGGGGCGCGCGGCTTAGCCGCACGCTACGCCGCGTACCCCACGCCCTGCGTGAGCATCAGCGCACAACAACTCCAGATATGACGAAGGCCCCCAGCGGCAACTGAGGGCACTTCTGATACACGACCCGAAGGTTGCTCATGAAAGGCACCTCCGAGGGTAGCGCACGCCCTGCCACGGCATCAAATACCGCCAACGGCACACGGGCCATCCTCTACCTGGCCAGCGTGCGGGGCCATAGCTGTCCTGGGGATTTATGCTGAGAAGGCGGCGGAGTCCACTGGTAACGAATCCGATTCAGGCGCGGGTAGACACCCCTAACGCCGCACCGTTCGACCAGCGCAATACGGCGGCCCGCAGGCATCCTGTCTGCGGGCCGTCTCTCTACCGATCGGTTTCTCTCCTGGTGGCCGCGTGGGCCCGACGCACACACCCGCTGCCTGGCGCGGGCGGAAGGGGAAGGTAACGGGCGGGTTGCCGGTCCGGAACGCGGGTAAGCCTGACAGCCGGTGCACCGTTGCGCCGATTCGATGCTGTCTCACCATCGGAAGGAGGGGAAAGTCGATATGAGTACCCGCGAGATCACGACGTTGCTGGCGCAGCTGCGCGCTGCGCAGGCGTTGACCAATACCGAGATCCAGATTGCCGATACCCGTATCGCCCAAGCCCGCACCGAGGCGATACGCCAGGAGTTGTCCGCCAACGCCGAGCGCGCCCGCGACCGCGCCGCCGCCATCGAGGCCGCCATGCGCGAGTTGGGTGGTGTCCCGGAGGTGATCGGCCCGTTCCTCGGCCGCGCGGTCGCCGCGGTCAAGGCACTAGCCGACCAAGCGCAGCCGTTCGAGGAGGCCCTGCTGGGTGATCTGGCCCTGGAGCACCAACTACTCGACCGCGCCCGTTACATCAAAGCCCTCGCCACCACCGCCGGGCATCCCGAGGTCGTGGGGTTGGCGGACCGGTTGATCACCGCCCACACCGAGACCGTGGACTGGCTGACCACCGTCCTGGCCGAAGACGCCCTCGGCGGGCCCGCCGCGCTGCGCCCGACCCTGCTGCAAGCAGCCACCGGGACCGCGGTGCGACTGTTCAACCTGCCCGTCGACTGGTCGGCGCGTGGCCTGGACCGGGCGCTGGACACCGTCCGCGCCACCCGGCCCGCACTCGGGGAACTGCTCGCCCAAGGCGGCCGCGCCGGGGATGTCGCGGTCAAAACCTTCACCGCGTCCCGGGACGCGGCATTGGCCACCGCCGGGCAGGTCACCCGCGGTGAAGGCGCCGACACCGCCGCCGACGCGCTGCGGTCGGTCCGCGGCGCCACCACCAGTGTCCTGGATCCCGACGAACTGCCCATCAGCGACTACCCGGAGCTGAACCTGACCCAGGCCGCCGACGCGATCAAAGAACTCACTGACCCCGTCGATATCCGCGTGATCCTCGCCTACGAGGAAGCGAACAAGAACCGCCAGGGCGTGCTCACCGCCGCCCGCAACCGGCTCACCACCATCGCCAGAGACATCACCGGCCTCACCTGACCCAAGGTCCCTGCATCTTCACGCCGCGCGTCGGCGAGGCTCATCGCTGCGTTCCTGGCCGGGGTCGATGTTGTGGCTGCGGGCCGATGCTCGGCGGCTCGGCGGGCTACAGCCTCCCGTTGCGGCTCGGCCACAGCGAGGGCGAGGGCTCGTTCGCCCCGTTCACGTGCTGCGGCGACGAGCCGGCTGGCTTGGGGGGCCTGGTTCAGCAGTATGCGGCGGCGCTGCGGGTCATCGGTGACGCTGGCGAGCGCTTCGTTCTTCAGCTCCTGCACACGCCGGCCGATCTCGTCGATGACCGCCACCGGCGCCGTGCGATCGAGCCTGTTCAATACAGCGAGGACACCGGCGATTCTTTTTCCAAACTGAGCATCCTCTTCCCCCTGGATCCAGGTAACCGGCTGCGTCCTGTCCGAGCCAGGGTAACGCCGTTACCAGCACCGAGAGGTGTTCCCTATCATGAAAACCCTTCGGCCAGAGGCGGATAGGGCCCCGCTGCGGCGTCCTTGAACGTGCGCGGGCATTGTCTCAGCGCTCACGGCCCCCTTCCTGGCGAGCCGATCAGTCGTGGGCTCGGATCGCCACCCGGACCCAGGGTCCGGCAGCCGGGCTGGTCATCCGAATTCGGCGTCCACACCTGTGACTCGTCTACGGCTATTCGCCCGTGGCGTGCTCCGGTGCCCGCCGCTGAGCCGGGTCCACCCGAGTGTGGCCGTGGGGGAACGCGACGGGGATCGGGTCACCTGGCCGGAAGGCTTGGATGACACGGAGGTGGGTGGTCAGACCGGGCAGGTCGGTGAGGCGGGCTTGCCCGCGGGGGGTGCCGACGAGCAGCACTTCGACCTCGCAACCGGTGACGATGTCGGCCGGTTGGGACCGGTCCAGGGTGACCACGACGGTGGTGACTGGTTCGAGCCCCGCATGCAGGTACACCGGTCCGGCGTCGGAGGGCCGGTAGCTGAAGGTGAGCACTTCCGGTCCGGAACACTCCCGCACGAAGCTCCAGCCCCGGGCGGCGAGGGGTGATGCCCAGTCCGGTGAACACCTGCATGTCGGCTGCGGTCAACGGGTACCCGCGGGCCGTGGCGAGCGCTTGGAGGAGGCTGGCGGGTGGCTAGCGGCGATGCCAGATCTCGGCTTGTATCGCCGTGACCAGACCGCTCGTCTCGGCGCGCGGGCCGCGTGCGCGCTGCCCGGCACGTCGATCGGGTCTTTCCTTGCCCCTGGACATGAATGATCATCCTCGCAGTTCGGGCACCGGACCGTCCGCAGACACGCCTACCCAGGGGGTGAGTAGAGCTGGTCACGCCGCCGTATACGGCCAGCGACCACAGCGCCCACCGCCTGTGGAAGCGACACCGCACAATGGTGGGCACGGTCGGCGGAACCCGATGATCTGGGCCGCGGCCGGGTTCAGCGTGGCCGGTTCGTGCCGGACCTGTTGCCGAACGGGGTCCATGTTCGCACTGATGCTGATAGTTTGCGGCTATGGCAGGTAGGCATCGGAAAGGCCGGGATCACGACCACGCGGACTCCACTGCACTCACCGGGGCGCAGTCGGGGGATCCGTGCGGGCCCGGCACCGGCGGTGGGTTCGCGCAGCGGGCGTTGGCGGCGCAGCCGTTTATTCCGGCGTGGATCGCGTGGCTGCTCGAGCACGCGGGTGAGCCGTTGGCGCGGCTGGAGTATCAGATGCATTACCCGTTGGATCACACCAGTGACCCCGACCGGCGCACCGATGACGAGGCGGTGATCATCCGCCGTGCTTGCCACGCTGAACTCGCCGCTCGATCGGTGCAGCGCGCCCACCGCTTCTACCGCGACCAGCCGGGTGTGCTCTCCGCCCACTTTCCTGCCCTGCCGGATGACATCGAGTTCTACACCGCGTTGGAAGCCGGGCGTGAATGGAGCGGTCACTGGTATTCCCGCGACCCCATCGAAGCGTGGGAGTCGAGCGGCATGCCAGCCTGACCGCCTGCCAACCGGGTGCCCGGCGGCATCCTGGAAACAACTGTCGTACCTCGACAACGCCCCACCCCTCGAGGAGGGCACGTGCCACCGCAAACAATCGGCGAGGGAAAGGGACACGCCGGGATGGACGATCGTGTCGCTGTGCGGATTGCGGCCGTGCGCGATTCACGGATCTCGTTCCGGGCCAAAGGGGTATTGGTGTTTCTGCTGGCCGCGGGCCGCGGTGAGGACCTCAGCCTCGAGTCGATCGCCGCCGCAGGCACCGAGGACGCCACCGAGGTTGCCGAAGCGCTACAGGAACTCATCGACTCCGGGTATCTGGCCCGCGAACGCCAGTTCGGCGGCGAACTCGGCGAATCGGCATGGACCATCACCGACACCCCCGACCAACCCGAAACACCTTGACACCCGACGCCCGAGGCCCCCGCAGGCGGCTCTGTCGATTCTTCAGGACAGAGCCGAAGAAGCCGCAGTCCCCGCACAACCAGTCGCAACGAGGCAGTTCGCAATGACGTGCTCGACTCGGGTCTGGCCCGGACCTGGCCGAGCGTCATCGACCACCTCATCACCTCGATACCCAGCGGTAGTGGCAGTTTCCGCACGCCGATGCGCCCCCCGCATGCTGGGCGCGGTGTCATTCGGGGAAGTCGAGTCCGGCGACGAGATCGAAGAACTGTTGGTCGATGACGCCCCAGACCTCGACCTCGATGCCCTCGATGACGCCCCGGTACTCGATGGTCCCACCCGTGGACGGTGGCACGACGCGGGACAACCCCAGCAATTGTGCCCAGGCCTGCACGATCTCCGGGACCTGGGCTTCGCTGTAGTCCCGGCCGGCGGTGGTGCCGGAGACCGCGAGCGCGCCGGTGTCGTCGGTGACGAACAGCTCCCAGTTCAGCGGTGCGCACCCCGCCCGCTGACCGACCTTGTTCACTACGGCCTCGACACCCAACTCGATCATCCGGCCGAAACCATGACCACCGGCCGCATCACGCCACGACGTCACCGCCCCACCTCCTGTCCACATCGAGGGCTGCCGACCTGGGCCGCAGCAACCTACCGACTGTGAGACTTCGCTGAAAGATAACCACTGCGGTGATCGTCAGGAGGTTTGGGTCGTGTCGGGTTGCGTGGTGTGACGCTCGGCCAGGGCGATCAGCCGCCGCAGCCGCCCGGCGACGGTGTCCTTCGACAGGGGTGGGCTGGCCAGTTTCCCCAGCGCGCCCATCCCGGCCTGCGGATGTTGCAGCCGCAGGTGCGCGATGGCCGCGAGGTGGTCGGGGACCCGGTCGCCGAGCACCGCGAGCGCCGCCCGCACGGCCGCCACCTGGGTGTCGGCGGCATGCTGGGCGCGTCCGGTGTTGGCGGCAGTGAGCTCCCGCGTCGCGGAGTAAGCGCGGCTGCGGCGCCGGTCGTCCCAGCGCACGCGCATCCGCTGCGCCGCCCTGGGTGCGCCGATCGCGGCCAACGCCGTGGCGACCGCGTCGATCCCGGCCACGGTGACCTGCTCGGCGCCGGTTCGCTCGTGGTGACGCACCCCGGCGACGGCCCCTACCCGCCGCAGTGCCCCGGCGACAGCCAACGCGACCGCCAGGGTGGGACAGGTGATCTGCAGTCGCAGCACCGGGCCGGTCAGATGAACAGTCCCCGCGGCCGAGAACCCCGCCCGTGCGATCGCCGCGGCGTCCTGGTCGAGGCGGGCGATCACCTCCGGCGGCAGCCCCTGCACCCGACGCCCACCCCGGCGGCGGTCGAGCAGTCCCAACCGAATCCGCACGCCGGTCGCCTCCGCCACCCGCACCCGCCACCGCGGCCGCGCCCGCGGCCCGATCACCGCCACCCGCCCCGGCGTCTTCAGTTGCGTACCCAGCAGCGTGCACACCCGCCATGCCGCGGCCCGGGAACCGAACGCGAGCACACCGTCGCCGGTCGCGAACCGCACCAGCGTGACCAGCTCGACACGATCGGTGTGGTCGTCTCGCGGTGCCGCACCCAACTCTAGGGCCGCTATATCGGTTACCGATCGGAAATCGTCATCCACACCCCTCACCGTGCCAGCACACCCCCACCAGCCCCGTCACCAGGCGCGGCGCGGGCGGGCGCCACACATCTCGCGGCCGCAGCGCAACAGCAACCGACGAGTGATGACCCGACGATCCGGAATGACGATCAGGCCGCCACCGGGATCCACGGGTGCCGTTGTATGCGTTGGTTTGTCGCTGGTTCGCCGGTTGCGCGGGAGGCCACGACGAGGAGCGTGCTCAGTGGCCGTTGTTGCCAGACGTGGGCAGTGCAACCCGGCGGCCGAACCGCAGTGAGCGCCTACGCTGCACCCGAGCGGCCTGCCAGCGAGGCGCCGACGCGCTCGAAACGTTCCCGGACCGGCCCAAGAAAGCCCTGGCGACGGCCGGGAGAAAGAGAGTCCGAAGTGAATATCCTGTCGATTCTGTCGCTGCTGCTCAGCGCCGGAAGCAGCGTCCTGTCCCTCGGCAGCAGCGGGCTGTGACTGTAACCGACGATTCGACCCTGCTGGCGCGGCGCCCTGCGGACCGGCCCATGGTCCGCAGGGCGTTCACGACCACCAGGGTTGCCGGACTGATGAAGCCTGCCGCAGTCCCAGTCAGCGACTCGCGGGCGCCCGCAGAGCCGTTCACCTTCGACCAGGTGTGGGCACTGCTCGCGCTGGCCCAGCATCGAGAAGCCCGAGTTGATGTGTGGCCGAACGGCTCGACGCCTTGGACTCAGCCCCTCACAACTTGGTTAAGGGCCGCCCGGCCACCAAAGACGTGAACACCTCGCCGCACTGAGCGATACGAGCGGGCCGCGCCTGCCAGGTCCGTGCCTGTCCTTCGGCCGCACGTAGCCGTGGTTCGACGAGAGGCCCGGGGAGTCCGAACGGGTGTTATCCCGACTGTGCCCCGGCCTGCTCGACTCTGTCTCAACACGTGTTCACAGTCCCTCAGAATTCGGGCACCGACGCCACGGGCGATCGCTGGGAGTTCGGGTTATGGGCGGGTCACCTCGGTGGCGTGGAGGTTGCGCAGGGCGCCGTCACCGGCCTCGTGCTGGGAGGGGTAGAGCAGTTGCACGGCCACGGTCAGGGGTGTGCCGGGCTCGATGGTGTGGGTGTCATCCGGTGTGGTGATGACGACCGATCCGTCGGTGCCGTCCTCGAGCACCTTGTACCACTGGGTTTGCTGGGGATTGATGCGGGTTCGGGGCGGGACGTCGAAGCCGATCTCCCACCACACCACCCGCTGCTGGTGGGCGGCCAGAGTGAGTTCATAGCTGATCACCCACCCTTTGGCGTCCTCGGGCCAGGTCTGTGGCCACTGCCCGACGATCACGGGGGACACGGTGACCGGTGGCCGATCGACCTCGGTGGTGACCGAGCCGGAGTGCCGTTCGGCGGTGTTGGCGCGGGAGGGTGAGGTGACAAGGCTGGTGCAGGTGAGCCTGCCTTCGTACTGCGAATCGATGGTGCCGGTCAGGTTGATGGTCGCTTTGCTGCCCTTGGGCAGGTCGATCGGCATGTGCAAGCCGTCGCGAACCGAACCGGTGCCGCAGACGGCTCCGTTCTCGGCCTGGCAGGTGACTTCCAAGTCGGTCAGCTCTGTCGGGACGGTGGCGTCCAGCACGGCGTCGGGGGCGTCGTTGGGGCCGAGGTTCTGCACGCCGATGGTGTAGGCGATTCGCTGTCCGGACTGCGCTGTGCGCGGGCCGTGGATCTCCAGCGGCATTTCCGCGGGCAGGGTCACCTTGAGGTTGCGGATGCGGTGGGAGGCGGTCGCGGCGCCGGTCCCGGCGGCAAAGCCCAGTTTGAAGGTCTGCGGCACGGGTGGCTGACCGTCGGCGCCGGCGAGATGGAAGTCGTTGATCAGCAGGGTGCCGTTCGGGTTGGTTTTGTCGGCGTGGCGCACGGTGAGCCGGCCGCCGACGATGGAGACCTGGATGTGGGCGCCGCGCTCCCAATCCGCTCGGAAGCCACCCGGCACCGCAACGCCGGTGAGCCACCTGAACCCTTCCCGCAGGTTGCCGGCTCCGCGCACCCCCAGAGTGTTGGGCCGTTGCGCACCGCCTCCGGTACCGGCCAGCGGCGTGGCGAAGTTCCCGTAGTTGTCGAAGCCGACGCCGACGAACCCGGCGGTGACTCCCGGCGCGACGATCTGCCCCGACCCCGTTTTCGTGACGGAGTAGCCGAGTGCGGCGCCGATACCGCCGGGCTGGGTGGTATGCGCGCCGTCGATCACGTAGACGCTGAAGCCGTCGCCGAGGCCAGCTGCTCCCTCGCAGGAGTAGTCGAAGTCGATGGTGACCCCGAGCGTGGAGGAGAACGGCTGATCGAGGAACGCTGTCCCGGCTTGGGAATCGGTGTTGGGGGTCAGCTCCAGGCTGCCGCCGTGCAGCCGCGCACTGCCCAGCAGTTGCCAGTGCGGGTTGGTCACGGTGTCCTGGGTGAACGATTCGATGATCGGGAACTGCGCCTGCTGGATGGTGACCGGTGCATACGTCGTCATAGTCGAATCCTCTCGGGGGGCGGATACGCCAGGAGATGGGCGATTGCGCCACGCGGGTCGGCTCCGCCGCGGGTCCGGCGAAGCCCCGGTCTATGAGGTTCCTTGCCGAGCAGCCAAGGGCCACACAGTCGACTGTAGGAACAACCGGGCGCGACCGATTCACCTCTTTCGAATGAACCGGGGCAACCACCGGCCCGCACTCTGCGGCTTCGCGGGTGCAGGGCCGGACCGAACCCCTGGCCGGGTGGACCGGCGAAGTCGTCGTTGCAGCCGTGATCCGCGAAGCGGGTGTGTGATCCGAGGGGACCACCCAGCGGTCGGCTCCGTCACCGACGGCGACGAGGGAGGCTTCAGCGGGCGACCGAGTTCTGCGATACCGGAGAGCGCGTGTGCGGTGCAAGTGCGCCGCACACGCCACCACCCAGGGCGTCATGCGAGAAGGCGTCCTGGGCGGGTAGGGAGGCGAGTCGCACAGTGCTCCCTCAAACCGGTCGCCGGACGATTGAAGGGAGATCCGACGACACACCCACGATAACACCGGCCAGTCGGTTTAATCTCGGCGTCCCCTCGCCCAGGGATCCCGATGTCTGGGGTATCGCCTGCGCGTTCCCGGGGCGCCACACTCGAGAATCTGCGGTGACGCCAGCGCAGGTCCTGGTGGCGCACCCCGCGAGAGATCCGGGCGACCGCGACCCCACCGGCGGCCCATCAATGGTGCTGTGGCGTTGCGGTTGTCCTGGTCGGGCACCGTGTACGACAGATCTCACTGAAGTGCGGCGGAACGCAGGATCGACTGACAGATCGTTGTGCAACTGGGCAATCAGTTGTTCCGGTTCACCACAGGCCGCAGTGACCGCCTGCGCGGCGGGTGGGACGAACGCCAGAGCCAGATGGTGGGCGGCGAATCGCCGGTCCGCGTCGAGCAGCTGGATCGGTTCCTGGCCGGCGACACGGGCGCAGGCAACGCAGCAGCCGACGCATCGTCGGCGAGGAATGAGGACACCTCGTTGTCCGGCAGTTCAGTGAACGCCAAGTCGCCGGCGTGTCCGGTCTGCCTCGCCAGGTTCTCCATGGCCTGCAATGCCAGCGACTCGGCATGAAGCGACGCCGTCAGCGAGGCCAGATGCCCGACATCGGATGCGGTCGGTATCGCGTGGTGAGAGGAGATACCGCCCCTTCCCCGGGCCGGTGAGACCTCCTCGAAGGCATGGTGGTCCTTTCTCCAGATCGATCGTCCGGCGTTTCGGCCGCAGTCCCCCCTGGAGCAGCCCGTGAACTTCGAGTGTCAGACAGCGGCCGAACAACCGTATTTGCTACCGCTGCGACGAAGAAGGTTGTCGGGAGGTCCTTTTCGACAGTTCCGGACACGGCGTTAGTCAATAACGCGGTGAATATGGCGGTCCGGGAACGGAAAAGATCCCACGGCGCTATATTACATGCCGACCACGGCACTCAGTTCACATCCTGGTCGTTCGGAGAAAATCTCCGCAGACACAATCTGATACCCTCGTTCGGAACCGTGGGCGACTGCTTCGACGACGCCGCCATCGAAGCGTTCTGGGGGCGAATGCAAACCGAACTGCTGAACACCAGGAAGTGGCCCACGAACCTTGAGCTGACCATAGCAATGGCCGACTGGATCGATAATTTCTACAACGCCGAACGCCTCCACAGCTACCTCGGCCACGTCAGCCCCGACGAGTATGAGATGCTGTGGCACCCCACCCAACCAGAGTCTCAACTCTCGTAAGAGCGGCTCGCTCTCCGGGGGCCGGATCACTTCATCGGGGACCGCTCACGGTCATGAACGGCACGGTCAACTCTTGATCACCGTAATGGCGGGCGAAGGCGCGGGCATCCAGATAGCCCGCCCAATCCCTCTCACCGAACGTCAGTTCCGGGCGCGGGTAGCGCGAAAGCAGGGCTACCTGATGGGCCGGCTCGTCGATGAACAAGCTCGATTCCAGCGCACGCTGGGCTGGTGTGTGCAACCCCAACTCCGCCGACCGTTGATCAATCAGCCCCGGCAGCCCGGCAATGTTGTGTGAGAAGGGCGGCGTCGTGATGTCGGTAGTGTCGGGGTTCAACGGTCGCTCGTCACGTCCGGCTTCCTTGCGCTCGGGCAAATCACCGACGTGCGTCGATTCAACCTCGGATCCCCTGCCGTGCCGTTCCAGCCATTTCGCGAGCGTCTCGTCGGCATGCGTCGTTGTCGACACCGCAGACCGAAGACCGTCCGCGGTGCTGGAGAGCGGGTGCGCCGCTGCTTTCGCGACGCCCTGTATGTGGTCCGCACTGAGCATGTCGCGCACGGCTTGCAACACTCTACTTATCCGGCTCACAGCACCGCTCGATCGATTACATCACCCATCGAGCAAGTCGTAGGTGTAGTCGGAAAGCGAGCGCTCGCCGACCGCGCCGCTGCTGTGATCGTCGCCAGGTCGACCTCGCGCCGCGGCTGCCGCAGCACGGTCACCGGGCACCCCTCACGCAGCAGAACGATGACGAGACCAATTGCTTCAGCGTCGTTGTCGCCGATGACGGCACGCGCAGCGTGCAGGGCGGCCGAGATCGTGCTGGTAGTCGACTCTCGCGGCATCTACTCGCCCACCGCATCGTCGTCGGGCGGGAGAGGATCGATGCGCTCGCGCATCAGCCGTTCGAGCTCCGCCAGTGGCGACAATGCGCGCTCCGCCAGCCGCATCGCGGCCGGTAGCTCGCCGCGCCCGTGATGGGCCTTCGCGATGAGCATCACCGACGCGGACAACTGCGCGAGTAACAGCGTCTCGCGCGCCGTGTCGTGGGCGGTGGCCGATTGTTGAGCCAGCACATACGCCGTCCGCGCAAGACTGGCCGAAGGGGCCCCGTCCGGCCTCGGGCGGGGACCGCTGCTCCGGGCCATGCCGGATCGGGCAACTTGCTCGGATGCGGTGGCCAACGGCGCGCCGGAGGCGGGTTCGGAGCGCAGCGACCAGATGGCGAGAACTCCGGCGACTCGGGTGGCCGACCACTGCCAGCTTTGGCGATCTGCTGCCTCGGTAAGCCGTAGGCGGTGATTGAACTGTGCGGCATCTACCAGCGCTCGCTGCCACATCGCCTGCGAGGTCAACAGGATTGATTCCCGCTCCCGTCGGCCCATAATGCGCACATGTCGCCACTCCGCCGCCGCCTCCGACCGTGCCTGTTCGCTGGAGTCCCAATCCAGGCGCAGCACCTGCAGCAGGCAATCGCCACCGAGTTCTGCGTCCGATATCTCTGGTCGCAGAAGCGTTGTCCGCGGATCGCGCAGCGAGAAACCGACGACAGTCGAATCATTCGCACCGAAGCGTGGCTGCAACATCATTCGCGGCGTGCGCAGCCGACGGACGAACTCTCCCTCGCTCACGCTAGCGACCGCTGCGGCCCGCACGATCCTGCGCAGCAGATCGAATTCGGTTGCCGGGTCGGCATCGCGGCGTTCGGCATGCGCGAGTTCATGCTCCGCGCCAAACGGACCCCACGCGAGAAGACCATCTGCGGGCACTATCCCATAGAGCCCTAACCGGTCGGGTCTGCAACGACCATCATCGTGGTGGCGCGGCTGGTCGTCCTCGTAGAAGCTCATCGTGAGTCCGCCGCTCGATCGTGGCGCCCGGGCACATCGCTCAGCCCGCCGACCACTGGCGCGCATCTCGCACGCGAATGCCCGCTCCTGCTGTGCCAGCATCCCTTCGGCGTAGCGCAGATCGTCGGCGTGGAAACCGGAAATTCGGCCACGCCGAGCAGGTCCGGTAGCCCTCGCGGACTGCGTTTCGGTGGCGCAACGACATCGAATACGGTCGTCGGTGCGGCAGCGGCGCTCGAGGCCAAGACGTATCGCGTGTGGCTTTGCGCTTCGGCACTCATCGCCCGTTCCCCAAGAGATCATGCGAGGCTGCGGCGAACCAGTCGGTCTGGCCGTTGGCGCCGTACCCGGTGTGCGCGACAGTGACGGTCGCGTAGTGCAACAGGGTTGCGGGATTCGGCAGGTCAGCGTTCGCCGCGATCTCAGCGCCGACCGCGGCGCCGATCTGATTGACCAGCCTCGGGATCTGTCCTAGAGGGTCGGCGCTGATAGCGCCGACGAGTTGACCGACTGTGTCCGCCGCGGCCTGGGTCTGCTCCGTGGTCGGCGCGGGAGTGCGTGGATCTACTGCCTCCGCCAGGCGCTGCGAGACGGTTTGCGCGGGTGCTTGGTTCACCTGGCCGGCCGGATCAACCGTGACATCCGACAGCAACACCGTATTGGCTGCCTCGGTTACCGTGTGGCTCCATACCCCTGCCAGGCTGCCCGCCGCCGTGATCGGGTCCCGCAGGTCGGCCTGCGGCGCGAGTCCGGCTGCCGTGCGCAGCGCCGCGGCATGACCGGGGGCATCGCATGCCAAATCACCCGCCGCGCAAAACTCGCCCACTCGCCCGGCAAGGGCACCGAAGTCGGTGCCCCGGTCGGCAATGCCGCCGCTGCCCGGGACCGGCGACAGCCGCACATGTGCGGTGTGTGTGCCGTCTGTGCCCGGCGGGGCACTCGGCGACGCCTGGCCCCCCAGACTCGGTGTCGGCCCTGTCCCAGCCGGTCGGGTGGGATCACTCAGCAGCGCAATCGCGGCCACTCGATCTGCAGGCACCGGACCGATACCTGCAGTGGTGTCCTGCGCGAAACCGGACACTACCGCGGCGCCGCCGGAATATCCCGCGGCGCGATCTGCGTGTGTGGGCAGCGGTCCACGACCTCGGCTGCCGTGGCGTCCAGTCGAGCGGGGGCCTGATCAGTCGAGGAGGCGAACGGGTCGGTGGCCGGTCCGGCGCCCAGCACACCACCGAATGACGTTGGGTAGGGAATGTAGACGCGGTCCACGCTCGCTCCCTCAGCGACTATCGGTGCGAACAGCCGGCCGAGCATTCCCGAATCCGCAGTAGGGGAGGCGGTCGGCGATGACTCGGAGGTGCCCTGCACGCCCAACACCAGCAGCACCGGGCAGCCGGGCAGCGGGACGGGGCCTTCGTCTGCGGCCGCAGCGCCAGCGCCCGTCGCCATCACAGCGGCGGTGGTCACCGCCACCGCTTCCCACTCCCCCGGCTCGTGCACTCGTACGGCAGCGGCGATGCCTACTCACGCACTCACCTCCACAACTGCGCAAGCACAGGCTTCGCGCAGCGACCTGGATACTGCCGAGCGCCACACTGGACTCGGCCACGATCCGTACAATGAAACGTCGCAATGGAGTTCCTCTTTCAACGATCGAAGGCATTGGTAGATAGACAGCGCAGAAGCGACGGACTCCCAGGAGCCGGCCCGCAGCGTTAGGGCCGGATCCCACCAAGCCGGTCGATCGCGCCGAACGAGTGCAGAATCGCGATCCCGTTCGCCAGGATCGACAGGCCGCTCGAGACGAGATTCGAAACTGCGTAGGCCGAGAATGTCCATGAGTTAAGTATTCCTTTCATTACTGACGCACGAAGGCTATACAATCGGAATAGTGGCCGCCTGATATGAACTGATGACATCTCACAGCGAGCTTCAGTGGTCGCACGGCAGTGAATGGAAGTAAACCTCGTACACGTGCAGCGCACAGCGCAGCAACGGCGCACGCAAATTTCCCACCGCCCCCGGCGAATGTCAGCCCTACACATTCATAAACGAGCAGATTCCCCACAGCAGCTACCGCCGGGATGTCCGACCGAATACTGAATGTTCGGTCTACAAGTCAGTCTTCGGTAGCAAGATGTACGTGTCAACGCTCTTTTGGGTACCCACTTTGTATCACATTCTGCAGAAAGACACCCAGACCGTCAGCGCCACCGACATATCGGCAATTTCACCCACGCTGGGTACATTTTATGTCGAATGTTGGCTGCATTCAGGTGATCACACAGACCTGCTCTACACTCGCACCGCCGGCGACAAAAGGGCCGGCGTCGCCTGCGATCACCCGCACCAGCCTCAGTTGCCGGACACCGGAAGGAGTGGAACGCATCGTATTGCAATATCGGCGCGCTGCCGAACGCCTCGACACGTGACGGTGGCCGCCACAGTTGTAAATAATCGGCTACGGCGGCAATTGACCGCTAGAGAGTTGGACAGATCGAACCCCATACCCTCCACATCACGACTGGATGGGTCCGCACTCCATGCTCTACCGGCAGCGTCCGCGTCGATAGGTGACCGACAGCCGACGCAGACGCGCTAAATGCCCCGATCGAGTTGACAACCGCTCAGCAATCTCCCACACTTCCTCGACCCAGCTCCTTACCTGTCCATATTGTGCGAGAAAGCAACAGGTTCAGACATCCGCCCCTACGGTAAAGATACATACGTAGGCCACCCTGAGCCAGAGCCTTCAGCGAGATAGTCCCCCGGAACGGTGCGCCCCCGGTGGCTGCCGTTGCGGATGGACGCCCCGCCGTCGCGCCGGATCGCTCGCCTTCACCCGGGATATCGCCAAGGTGATCGTGCGACCGCCGGGCCGCCCATAGTCCAGCGGCACAGCGACGTTCGCGCATTCGCCACCGGCCTTGTCCAGGTTCTCGACACCGCACGGCTTCCACTCGAGCGGCTGGTGATAGAAGCGGTCCAAGTCGTTCGGGTGCGAGTCGCCCACCGGATCGGCCCGGCTGTACGCGGGCGCGGCGAGCAGTGCGGACACCGCCACAATCGACAACGAACGCCAGAACGGATTCGTGGACAACGAAATTCGCCTCTCCGCCGGAGCGAGCACATAGGTGGATGCGAAAGAACCGTATCGGATCTGCGCTCGCCACGGCGGCAACGCCTTCCCCCGCGCGGCGTGGTCGGATCGAGGCGTCCATTCATCTCGTCCGGCCGCGACGGGGCGGTACGGGTCCTCACGCCCACGGCCGAACGACCCCATGACCGGCGGAACCGACGAAGCCCGGCTCGAACGAATCGAGCCGGGCTTCGTCGACCGATCTCACGGCCCCGCGGTCTCGGTGGATCCGGAGCGCATTTCGTCCGAACGCTGTCGGAGCACGCCGAGCATCGACGATCAGAATTCGCCCATGACGCCGAGAACGGTGCGCCCCCGGTGGCTGCCGTTGCGGATGGAGTGCAGCACCCGCTCCACATCGGTGATCGGAGCGTAGTTCTCCAGGGTC